>NZ_JBEZKW010000033.1:0-84326 GCF_040651795.1 Streptomyces sp. NPDC048361 | reverse complement strand
GGCAGTGAGCAGTTCGTTGCGCAGGACCCTGACCGAACGGCCGTCGCGCGGCGCCGGGTCGGGGTGGTGGTGGGCGACGACGTCGGGGCAGTGGGTGACCCCCCAGCCGTGCGCGGCCAGGTCGTAGGCGAGCAGGGTTTCCTCCGCGCCGAAGAACAGCAGGTCGTGGAAGCCGCCCGCGTCGAGGAAAGCGGTTCGCCGCACGACGCAGGCACAGGCGAGGAAGCCCAGGACCTGGGTGCCCGGCAGGTCGTGGGCCGGGCCCAGCGGGGAGGCGGCGAGGACGTCGTTGAGCGGGTCGGGCTCCTCGGCGGGGCCGACCAGCGTACGGGCGGAGATCAAGCCCAGCCGCGGGTGACTGTCCATCAGCTCGGCCGCGCGGTCCAGGGCGCCGGGCGCCCACCAGGAGTCGTCGTCGCTGAACGCCACGTACGGGGTGCGCAGCGCGCGTACGCCGAGATTGCGGGCGAGGGCGCCCTGGTTGGAGGCCAGGGGCAGCACTTCGACCTGGGGGAAGTCGCGGGCCAGCCGGGTGCGGGTGTCGTCGGTGGAGGCGTTGTCGACGACGAGGATCTCGGGCCGGTCGGGGAGGTCGAGCAGGTGGCGCAGGGTGCGCGCCAAGCTGTCGGCGCGGTCGCGGGTGGCGATGACGACGCCTGTCGTGGGGGTGCGGTTCATGAGGCGAGGGGGAGTTGGCCGAGGGCGTGCAGGACGTCCTCGGTGCTGATGCGCAGGAGCGCCGGGTCGGTGCGTACGCCGTGCGGGTCGCCTTCCGCGCCCGGGTGCGGGCGCCACACCACGCGGTGGCGCGGGTCGGGCGGTGGGCCCCAGCGGCTCGGTGCGACGGGGCCGAACAGGGTGACGGTGGGAGTGGCGTGGGCGACGGCGAGGTGCGCGATGCCGGTGTCACCGCTGAGCACCGCGCGGGCGCCGGCGACCAGCGCGTCGAGGCGCCCGAAGGGCAGGCCCCCGCCGAAGGTGTCGGTGTCGGGCAGGCGCGCCTGCTTGGCGAGGCGGGCCACGAGGCCGTCCTCTTTGGCCCCTCCGGTGACCACCACGCGGTGGCCGCGCTCGCGCAGCGCTACGGCGACGGCGGCGTAGCGGTCGACCGGCCAGCACCGGGAGGGCGCGCCGGCGCCCGGGTGCACCACAACGGCTCCCGGCGCGGGCGAGGGGGCCGGCGGCCGGGGCAGCAGCAGATCGGCGGGGTCGGCGGGGATGCCGTAGAACTCCAGGAAGCGGCACCAGCGGGCCCGCTCGTGTTCCTCGGCCCGCCAGCGCGGCCCGTCGATCTCGGGGGTCTCCGGGTGGGCGAAGGCGAACAGGCGGCGTGGGCGCAGGAGTTGGAGCAGTCGGTGGCTGGGCGGTCCGTTGCCGTGCAGGTCCACGGCGATGTCGGGTGGCGGCCCGTCCCAGTCGAGGGCGGAGGGGACGGCGCGATCCGGAGCGCAGGCGGGCAGCAGCCGGTCGACGGCTCCCGTCGCCGCGGCCACCGGCGCGAGTTCGGCGGGGGCGGCCAGGACCAGTTCGTGTTCGGGCAGGGCCCTGCGCAGGGCGCGCAGCGCCGGAACGCCGGCGAGGAGGTCGCCGAGGCCCAGGGCGCGCAGCACCAGGAGTCGCGGGCGCGTGACCGGCCGCGCCGCGCCGTCCGGGCCGGCAGCGCGGTCGGACGTCATCGGCCCTCCGACGCCCGGGCCAGAAGCGCGGTCGGACGTCATCGGCCCTCCGACGCCCGGGCCGGGAGCGCGGTCCACCGTCATCGGCCCTCCGTCGCGGGGGCCAGAAGCGCGGTCGGACGTCATCGGCCCTCCGACGCCCGGGCCGGGAGCGCGGTCCACCGTCATCGGCCCTCCGCCGTCCGGGCCGGGAGCGCGGTCCACCGTCATCGGCCCTCCGACGTCCGGGCCGGCAGCGCGGTCCACCGTCATCGGCCCTCCGTCGCCGGGGCCAGAAGCGCGGTCGAGGACCGGCCGTCCAGGTAGGGCAGCAGCAGCACCTGCCCGCCCCACTCCTCCAGCAGAGCGGCCTCGGGCAGCTCGGCGCCGGAGTAGTCGCCGCCCTTGACCCAGATGTCGGGGCGCAGCTCGGCAAGGAGCCGTTCGGGAGTGTCCTCCTCGAAGACGGCCACCGCGTCGACGCACGCCAGCGCGCACAGCACTCGTACCCGGTCGGCGAGCGGGTTCCTGGGGCGGTCCGCACCCTTGCGGCGTCGTACCGAGGCGTCGGAGTTGAGGCACACCACCAGGCAGTCGCCGATGCCCCGGGCCGCCTGGAGCAGCCCGACATGTCCGGCGTGCAGCAGGTCGAAGCAGCCGCCGGCGGCGACGACGGTGCCTCCGGCGGCGCGGGTCCGGGCGATCACGGCTTGCGGGTCCGGGGCGTCGGCGACGTCGTGGGGCTTCTCGCCGGCCGGCCGGAAGCTTGTCGCGGGCGACGCGCCGTCGCTCACCGCCCCCGCGCCACCTCGGGCGACGAACGCGGTCGCTGCCGCCACGGCGCCCTCGACCGCCTCGCCGACGAGCGTTCCATCGGCCAGCAGGCCGGCCGCCGTGGCCGCGAACCGGTCACCCGCACCGCAGGCGTCACCGTGGTGCACAGCGGGCGCCGGGACGAACAGGGGCTGTTCGCCGTAGGACAGCAGCGCGCCGCGCGCGCCGAGCGTCACCACGACGCAGGCGGCACCCCAGTGCCGTACGAGTGCCGTCGCCTGGGCGGCGACCGCTTGCAGGCCGTTGCCCGCCGGGCCGGTGGCGTCGAGCCCTGCGGCCGACACGAACGCCTGGGCCTCCGACCGCGCCGGCGTCACCAGGCGGGTCCCCGGTACCGGTGGCCCGCCGCGCGGGTGCGGGTCCCAGACCACCGGGGGGCGTTCTGTCAGTACGTCCCGCAAGGAGTCGGCGGCGCCACGGCCGTAGTCGGAGACCAGCACCGCCCGCGCCGAACGGACCGCCTCGCGGGCCGCGTCCGTCGCGGCGCGGACGCGGCCGTCACCGCGGTCGAGCCGCACGACCGGCCGGTCCTGCGCCAGCACCCGGGTCTTCTCCGCCAGCGCGCCGGTCAGCGGCAGCCCGATGATCCGCACCCGGCCGTCGAGCAGCCGGCGCAGCTCCTCGCTCGCCGGGTCGTCGCCCAGGCCGGTGATGAGCGTGACGTCCCGGCCGTCGTCGGCCGCGAGGCGGGCCGCGAGGGCGGCTCCGCCCGGCCGCGCCCGGCACGACCGTTCGGTGACCACCGGCACGGGCGCGTCGGGGGCCAGCCGGTCGGCGGTACCGGCCAGATCGCGGTCGAGCAGGGCGTCACCGACCACCACCAGAGGGGCCTTGCCGGAGCGGGCGCCGACCATGGTCACCTCCCGTTCCTCTCGATCGCCGCGTCGAACGCCGCGCACACCATGTGCACCGCCACCAGATGGAGTTCCTGGACGGTCGCGGTGGAGGCCCCCGGCACGCACAGCGCCTCGTCGCTGCCCGCGACCAGCGGGTTCGGGGCAGCGCCGGTCAGCGCCCATACGCTCATCCCCGCCGCGCGTCCGGCGTCGGCGGCGGACAGCAGGTTGGCGCTGGCGCCGCTGGTGGAGAGCAGCATCAGCACATCACCGGGCCGTCCGTGGGCGCTTACCTGGCGTGCGAACACCGCGTCGACGCCGTAGTCGTTGGCGATCGCGGTGGTGCTGGAGGTGTCGGTGTGCAGAGCGAGCGCGGAGAACGGCGGCCGGTCGTCGCGGTAACGGCCGACGAGTTCGGCCGTCAGGTGCTGGGCCTGTGCGGCGCTGCCACCGTTGCCGGCCGCCAGGAGCCGGCCACCGCCGCTGAGGACGGCGGCCAGTCGTTCGCCCCACCGCTCGGTGAGGTGGGCCCGTTTGCGAAAGCCGGCCATGGCGTCGAGGAGTTCGTCGCAGTGCGCGGTGACGGACGATTCGGCGTGGGTGCTCATCAGGCGACCTCCGTACGCAGTTCCTGGCCCAGGGCGATACGCCGGTAGACCTGTTCCACTCCGTCCGCGACGCGCTGCCAGGTGAAGCGGGCCAGCACGCGCTCGCGTCCCGCCTCTCCGTAGCGGCGCAGCCGGGCTTCGTGTCCCAGCAGCTCACGGACGGCGTCGGCGATCGCGGCCGTCTCGCCCGGCGGCACGAGACGGCCGGTGTGCCCGTCGGCGACGCTGTCCTTGTGGCCGCCGACATCCGTGGCGACCACCGGTGTCCCGCAGGCCATGGCCTCCAGGGGGACGATGCCGAAGGGCTCGTACACCGGGGTGCACAGGACCAGGTCGGAGCTGTTCATCAGGGCGGGCATCCGGCGCGGGTCGACGGCGCCGAGCAGCCGCACCCGGTCGGCGACGCCTTCCGCTTCGGCCAGGCGGCGCAGCCGCGCGGCCTCGGGCTCCGTGTCCAGTTGGTCGGGGGGCGGCCCCCCGGCGATGAGGAGTTCGGTGTCCGGGATCAGCGCGAGGGCGCGGATGGCCTGGTCGTAGCCCTTGCGCGGGACGAGGCGGCCACAGGCGAGCAACCGGTGGCGCTGCCCACGGGCCGGGGCGTCGGCGGTGTCCGCCAGGGGGCGGAACTGCTGGGCGTCGACCCCGCACGGCACCACGGACACCCGGCCCACGGGAACCCCCATGGCGGCGAGCTCCTGGACCTCGTCGCCGCAGGTCGCGAGCACGCGCTCGCAGGTGCGGCCGATCTGCCGCTCGATGCCGACGCGTTCGCCCGGACTGGTGTCGTCCGGGCCCTGATGGCGCCGCTTGACGGTGCCCAGGGCGTGGAACGTCTGGACGACCGGAACGCCGTACGCGGCCGCTCCGAGCTGGGCGGCCATGCCGGACATCCAGAAGTGGGCGTGCGCCACGTCGGGCCGCTCGCGCCCCCAGGCCCGTGACAGGTACGCGCCGAAGGCGGGCATGTGCGGGAACAGGTCGTCCTTGGGCAGGACCTCGCAGGGCCCGGCGGGGACGTGTTCGACGACGGCGCCACCGGGCAGCGGCGCCCGGTCGGGCAGGTCGGCGGCGTCACGGCGGGTGTAGACGGTCACGTCGTGGCCGCGCCGCGCCAGTTCCTCCGAGAGGCGGGCGACGTACACGTTCTGTCCGCCGGCGTCGACACCGCCGAGCGCGGCGAGCGGGCTCGCGTGCTCGGACACCATGGCGATCCTCATCGGGTCACCTCCTTCAGCAGCCGCTCCCAGTCGTCCAGGAAGCGGGACAGGCCGTAGCGGGCGAGCGCCGCGGCGCGGGCGCCCTCACCGATCGTGCGGGCGTACTGCGGGTCGGCGATGAAGTCGCCGACGGCCTCGGTCAGTACGTCCATCCGGTTGGACACCACCCCCGCGCCGGCGGGCACGGCCTCGGTGACCTCCGTGGTGGCGAGGGCCACCACGGGCATGCCCAGGTGCATGGCCTCAAGCAGCGACAGGCCCAGCGAGGTCCAGCGGATGGGGTGGAGGTAGAGGCGGCGCCTGGCCATCGCCGCGTGCAGCTCGCGCTGGGGGAGCTCGTGGGAGCGGCAGCGCTCGGGCGCGAGGCCGAGGTGGCCGGCGAGCCCGTCGGTCTTCATGCCGAAGACGTCGAGGGGGGCGGCCTGTGCGAACGTCGCCAGCAGATCGGTGCCCGTCGTCCGGCCGCGCCGCACCGGCTCGTTGACGACGACGGCGGCGTTCGGGATCTCGCCGGTCCACAGCGGCCCGGGGTCGACGATGCCGTGTTCGATGACGGTGGTCTCGGCGCGCCCGGCGTCCCACATCAGGCGGTTGAAGTGGGTGACGTGGACGAGCGGCACGCCCGGCAGGTCCGCGACCGGATGACGGGTGTCCGGAACATCACCGTGCGGGGCATTGTGCTCCAGGTACACCATCGGCGGGCGGCGGCCCAGCCACTGCTCCACCAGGGCGTACTCATGCGGCCGTTGGAGGATCACCAGGTCGATGTCCGCGTCCCGCAGCCGCTCCGGCGGAACTTCGATCACGCTGTCCGGCCAATCGAACGTGCGGGCACGGCCGAGCCCGTCGGCGTCCCGGTCGGGGGTGACCGGGACGACGTAGGTGTGTGGGCCCTGCACGAACGCGGTCGTCCAGGAGCCGTGCACATGCCAGATGAGGATCCTCATTCCGCGACCATCACTTTCTCTACGGCGGTCACCACGTCCTGCGCGGAGACCGAATCCAGACACGGGTGGCCGGGCACCGGGCACTGCCGGGCTCGGCTGTCCGCGCAGGGGGCGCCCTGGTCACCGAGCAGGATGTGGGGGACGCCGTAGGGGCGCCAGCGCTCGGCGGGGACGACCGGGGCGAACAGGCAGACCACGGGGGTGGCGACGGCGGCGGCGAGGTGCGCGGGCCCGGTGTTGCCGGTGACGACGGCCCGGGCCCTGGCCAGCACCCCGCAGAGTGCGGCCGCGTCGGTACGGCCGCCGAGGTCGAGCGCGTACTCGCCCGCGACGTACGCGGTCAGTTCGCGCTCGCCCTTCCCGCCGGTGACCACGACCCGGTGGCCGGCCGCCGCGAGCTCGCGCACCGCCTCGGCACACCGTCGCGGGCTCCAGGCCCGGGCCGGAACACTGGCTCCCGGGTGCAGCACCACATACGGATCGGGGCCGGTCAATGCCATCGTGGAAGGCGGGTCGAGTACACGCAGCCGGCCGTCGTCCGGGCAGGGGAACCCGGCGGCCTCGGCGAGGTCGAGCGCGGCCTGCGCCTCATGGGCGTGCGGCGCGCGCTGATGGCGTACGTCGAGCAGTGAACCGGGGTAGTCCACGCTGTCCGCGGCGATGTACGCCACCCCGGCCAGGCGCAGCAGCAACGCCGCGGGCAGGGGGGACTGGTGGAAGGAGGTCAGGATCAGGGCGGCGTCGGCGTCGATCGTCTCGATGAGTTGCTCGACCTCGCCACGGCCCACCGGCGGGGGCGAGAAGCCCACCCAGGGGGCGTCCCACACGAGGATGTCGTCCACGCCCGGCAGCAGGCGCGCCGCATGGGCGCCGACCGGCCCGCACAGGACGGTGACATGGTCGGCGCGAGCGGCGACGGCGCGGATCGCGGGCCCGGCGAGCAGCACGTCACCGAAGCTGTCCAGGCGAGTGACCAGGGCCTTCATCGGACCCTCCCCGCACGGTCGCGGGCGGCCCCGGTAATCCGTTCCGCGGCGCGGCCGCGGGTGACTCGCAGCCGGCCCGACAGCACCGCCCGCACGGCGCGGGCCAGGTCGGGGGCCACGTGCGCGGCGGCGGCGATCTCCTGCGGCCGGGTCACCGGGGTGGGCACGAGGACGCCCAGTGCGCCGGCCCGGCGTGCGGCCTCGACGTCGGCGCCGATGTCACCGATCACCGCGGTCCGCCCGGGCGGGATTCCGAGCCGGCCGGCGGCCCACTCGATCATGCCGGGCCGCGGTTTGCGGCAGCGGCACCCGTCGTCGGGACCGTGCGGGCAGACGGCCCATACGTCGAAGGGGCCGATCAGTTCGTCGATGCGTTCGTTGACGCGGCGGACGTCGTCGGCGCTGAGCAGCCCGCGTGCGACGCCGGACTGGTTGGTGACCACGCCGGTGGCGATGGACCGGTCCCGCAACAGGCCCAGCGCCTCGCGGGCGGTGTCGACCGGGCGGACCCGGTCGGGATCGCCGTTGTAGGGGACGTCGTGGACGAGGGTGCCGTCCCGGTCGAAGAGCACGAGGTCGATCTCGTTCACGGCGCCACCGCCCGGTGCGGCGCCGCGTCGCGATGGCGCCACAGACCGCTGAGCCAGTACCAGGTGGCGGCGGGCGGAATGAGCACGCTGGTGGCGAGCATGGTCTCGACCTCGTGGCGGCTGCGCGGTCCGGGCGCGATGCGTGCCCAGGCGAACTCTCCGGTGGCGGCGGCCCAGCCGAGCGCGGCGGTCGCGGCGGCCCGGCGGCGCCCGGTCGCGGCCAGCGCGCACGCCGCCGCGGCTGCGGCCGTGATCGCGAGGTGGTGGTACAGGCGCCCGCGCGGCGCGGCGGCCCGGTGCCACCAGTCGGGCCCGTGCAAGCGCCGCATGAGGGCGTCGTCGGCGTTGCCGCGCTGGGCCCGCAGCGAAACCCAGCGGTCGGCGGGCCGCACCGGGTGCTTGGTGGTGCGCCGCCCCTGCTCGATGCGCCACCGGTCGTCCAGGACGCGCAGCGCGAGGTCGGCGTCCTCGCGGAAGGCCCGGCGAAAGCGCTCGTCGAAGCCGCCGACCCGCTTCAGCGTCTCGGCGCGCAACGCCATGTCGGCGGTGATCCAGCGGGCCCGGGCCAGTCCGGCGGTGCCGCGCTCCCAGTCGGTGGGCCGGCGCTCGCCGGGCAGCGGTACGGCGATGACGCCCTGGACCGCTCCGGTGTCCGGGGCCGCCTCGGCGAGATCCTGGGCCAGTTGCTCGCACCAGTGCGGCCCGACCTGCACATCGTCGTCGAGGAAGGCGATCCAGGGGGCGGTGGCCGCGCGCAGCCCGGTGTTGCGGGCGGCTGCGGGACCGCGTCCACCGCTGTGGATCACCAACGTGCGCTCGCGCAGATCACCGAGGACGCTCAGCGGGTGCTCCAGCGCGCCGAGGTCCGGCGCGGACCCGGGCCGGTCGTCGACGAGGACGATCTCCTGGGGCTTCGGGCCTGCGGCGGCGGCGAGCGCGGCGAGACAGTCGGCGAGCGTGTCACGCACCAGCGTAGGGATGACGACGGCGTAGGCGGTCATACGTCAGGCCCTCCCGTACACCGCGCCCCGGCGCACCGCGAAGGGGCCGATGGCGAGGAGGTCGACGGGTGCGGAGCCGAAGCACTCCAGGGCGTCGCGCGGGTCGTCGACCATGGGCCGACCGGCGGTGTTGAGGCTCGTGTTGACCACGACCGGCAGCCCGGTACACCGTTCGAACCCGGCCAGCATGCGCGCGACGAGCGGCTCCTGGCCGGCGTCGACCGTCTGGATGCGGGCGGTGCCGTCGACGTGGACGACGGCCGGAATACGGTCCCGCCACTCGCGCGCCACATCGTGCACGAACAGCATGTACGGGCTCGGCAGCGGGCCGGTGAACAGCTCGTGCGCGCGCTCGGCGAGCACCATGGGCGCGACCGGCCGGAACTCCTCACGGCCCTTCACCCGGTTGAGCCGTTCCAGGTTCTCCGCGCGGCCCGGGTGAGCCATCAGGGAGCGGTGTCCCAGGGCGCGCGGCCCGTACTCGCTGCGGCCCTGGAACCAGGCGACCACCCCATCACGCGCCAGTTCCTCGGCCACCACCTCGGCGATGTCGTCCGGTTCCTCGTAGGGGACCCCGGCCCCCTCCAGCCAGGCCCGGATCTCCTGGTCGCTCCAGCCTCGGCCGAGATCGGCGCCGGCCATCGGCTCCGGGTTCTCCGCCAGGTGCAGGGCGCCACCGAGGGCGGTCCCGGCGTCACCGGCGGCGGGTTGCACCCACACATGGCGGTACGGGCCCTTCGCCGCGATCTTGGAGTTGGCGACGCAGTTGAGGGCGACCCCACCGGCCAGGGCCAGGGCCTCGCCGCCCGCCTCGCGGTGCAGCCAGTGCACCAGTTCCAGCAGGACTTCCTCCAGGACGGCCTGAGTGCTCGCGGCCAGGTCGGCGTGGTCGTTGGTCCACGGCTCGTTCTTGCCGCGCGCCGGTGCCAGGGCGGACCAGTCGA
Source organism: Streptomyces sp. NPDC048361 (assembly GCF_040651795.1). Lineage (NCBI taxonomy): Bacteria > Bacillati > Actinomycetota > Actinomycetes > Kitasatosporales > Streptomycetaceae > Streptomyces > Streptomyces sp. NPDC048361. The sequence goes on along the minus strand of NZ_JBEZKW010000033.1, from coordinate 74,708 downwards.
CGCCGTGGGTGCGAAAGCCCCCGTCGCCGGTGGCGTGGACGTGTTCACGCAGGCGGGCCAGGAAGCGCGGCTTGCCGTAGGAAGCGAGCGCCATCACCTTGTACTCGTCGCTGCTGCGCAGAAATCCCAGGTGCTGGGTCAGGTCCTCGTACAACAGGCCGAGCGAATGGGGCAGCGGCTGGGTGAAGAGCGTGTCGAGCTTGCCGTCGTTGTAACGGCCCGCCAGGTGGGAGGCGCACTCACCGCGGCCGTCCAGGACCAGGACCGCGCTGTCGGGGTGCGGCGCTGCCCGCCCCGCCGAGGCGGCGTGCGCCACGTGGTGCGGTACGAAGACGACCTGCTCGGGGTCGAGGCCGGGCAGGGCCTCGGCGAGAAACCCCGGCGCCTGGCGGGCGTAGTCCTGGCGCAGCGGATCCCAGGGGTCGTCCAGGCCCAGGTCGGCGGCGGGCCGCGCGAGCTTGGGGTCATAGGAGTAGGTGACCGCGTCCAGTTCCTCCGGCCGGATGCCGGCGTACTCAAGGCACCAGCGGGCGGAGAGTTCGGGCAGTTCCCAAGCGGAGAAGGGCAGAGGCCGCTTGCCGTGTTTGCGGCGGCTGAAGCGTTCCTCCTCGGCCGCGGCGACTGTGCGGCCGTCCACCACCAGAGCTGCGGCGGGGTCGTGGAACAAGGCGTTGATACCAAGAATGCGCATGATGTCCGTCCCTGGCGGCGTTCGGGGGCGCGTGCGCCCCACAGGTCCCACGGAGCGGTTGCCTCAAACACGTGAAGACAACTGCCGCGCGGTGGGCATCCCGTGTGTGGCTCTCGGCGAGCCGGGCCGGGGATGCCGGGGTGGTGCTCTCGCGATGTCGGCCGCTTCAGGCGCTGACAGACCGGGAGAACCAGCTCACCGTCCGTTTCAGGCCCTCCGCCCAGCCCACCACCGGTTCCCAGCCGAGCCGCTCGCGGGCGAGCGTGGTGTCGGCGCGCCGTCGGCACGGGTCGTCGACGGGGCGCTCGACGAAGCGGACGCGGGAGGCGGAGCCGGTGATCTCGATGATGTGGCGGGCGAGTTCCAGCATGGTGATCTCTTCGGCGCCGCCGATGTTGATCGGGCCGCTCTCCGCCGAGGCGGCCAGCGCGAGGACACCGTCCACGGTGTCCTCGACGAAACACAGCGACCGGGTCTGGCCGCCGTCACCGGCGACGGTGAGGGGCGCGCCGTCCAGAGCCTGAGCGATGAAGGTGGGTACGGCGCGGCCGTCACCGGCGCGCATGCGGGGGCCGTACGTGTTGAAGATGCGGACGACGGCCGTGTTCGTACCGTGCACCTGGCGGTGAGCGGTGACGAGTGCTTCGGCGTACCGCTTGGACTCGTCGTAGACGCTGCGCGGCCCGATCGGGTTGACGTTGCCCCAGTACGTCTCGCGCTGAGGGTGCTCCAGAGGATCGCCGTAGACCTCGGACGTGGAGGCGAGAACGAACCGGGCACCGTCGGCGTGGGCCCGCTCCAAGGCGAACCGAGTGCCGTTGCTGCCGACCTCCAGCGTCTCCAGCGGCAGCCGCAGGTAGTCGGCCGGGGAGGCGGGGCAGGCGAAGTGCAGCACCAGGTCGAAACGGCCGGGCAACTGCTCCCAGACCGTGGGATCGGTGGCGTCGCCGCACACGAAACGGAAGGCGCCGTGTCGTTGGAGCTCAGCCACGTTGTCGGTCGAGCCGGTGGCCAGGTTGTCGAGGCACACCACCTCGCATCCCGCTTCCAGCAGCCGGTCACAGAGGTGGGACCCCACGAATCCGGCGCCGCCGGTTATCAGGGCCCGGCGCCAGGTGTGTCCGCTCATGGGGACGCTCCTTACTCACTGGATTCACTCGTGTCCGCTGAGTAACCAGGATGACGTGTCGTATGCGAGGCAGCCAGTCGGGGGCCGCGCGTGCGCCGCTGCCCGGCGGCGCACGCCGTGTGGGTACGCGGCCGGCCAAGCCGCCGGTCCGGCCCGGGCCTGTCAGGACGTCCCAACAGCGCCGGGCCCCTCAGGTCGCGCCCGTCACCCTCACCTGCTCCACGGCGAAGCCGCTGCGCACCCGCGCCGGGATGCGGTGCAGGGAAATCTTCAGGTCCTGGTCCGGCACCGTGTACTCCAGGTCCGCCAGACGCATCGCGAGCGCTTCAAGAAGTCCGATGGTCAGGCCCTCGCCGGGGCAGCGATGGCCGGTGCGCGGCTCGCCGCCGCCCTGGGGGATCAACTCGTCACGTTCGACGGGGTGTTCAAGGAACCGCTCCGGACGGAACACATGCGGATCTCCCCACAGCGCGTCGTCGTGGTTCTGCCCGAAGACGTCGAGCAGCACCATCGCGCCGGCCGGCACCGCCACGTCCCGCCAGGACAGATCCCGTACGGCAAGACCTCCGAGGTAGGGCGCGAAGGGGTAGAAACGGCGTACCTCGTGCGCGAACGCGGCGGCGTACGGAATGTCGCCGTCACGGAGTCGGTCTCGCCGGCGCGGCGTCAGATGCAGATGCAGCGCATGGGCGGCGTAGGCGACGAACCAACTGATGGCGACGGTGGGCCGGATGACGTTCAGCAATTCGACGGCCGCCGTGTGCGGATGCAGCAGCTCGCCGGTGCTTTCGCGGTGCGCGCACACGGCGGCGAGCACCGACCCCTGGGGGGCGGTGGCACGCCCCGCGCGGACGTCCTCGACCAGCCGGGTGAAGTCCTGCTCCTGACGGCTGCGAGCGCGCCTGGCCCGGAAGTGCCGTGGCCCGGCGGTGGCGAAGCCGTCCACCATGGCCACCAGGTCGCGTGCCAGTTCCGCCACCGCGGAGTCCCCGTCGAGCCGGATGCCGGCCCAGTCGCACACGCCACGAGTGAGCACCACGCTCGCCGCATCGAACAGAACCACCCGTCCCTGCTTGCTCCACTCGCGTGCGGCGTCGTCCCACGCCGCGCTGACATGTTCGACGAGACCGGCGATCCGCCCGGGGTCGAGCAACGGCAGGAAGAACTCCTTGCGCGCACGGTGGGCGTCGCCGTCGAGGGTGTGAACGGCGTCATGGCCGAACAAGGTGCTCAGCACCGGCCCCGGGAGCGCGCCGCTCCGACGCACGTTGCGCTCGTCGTAGAAGAAGCGCACTGCCTCCGGCCCCCGCACGACGAGAGCCGGCTTGCCCAGCACCCGCGTGCGCGCCACGCCACCGGAGCGCCCGCCGAGCAGGCCGGGCAGCCAGGTGTAACCCCGGGCGAAAGCCGAAAGGGAACGGTCGATCAAAGGAGTGGTCGATACGTCCATAGTCGGCAGGTTCCCACGCATACGGGCGGTACGCATGGGACACCGAAAGGGCCCGTAATGGGCTGAAAACGGATGGCCGTGCGACGGGATCAACCACGCTGCCAATAGTTGCTGACCGCGCGCTCACGTCCCGGCACTGGGGCTCACGCCGGACTCTGCCTTCCCGATGGGCATCCGGCTCGACACCCTCGTGTCCGAAGCCGTGTCCTGAAGGCGCGCACCGGCTGCCCGGCCCCGATCACGGCTGTTCCGACAGCCGATCTTCAGGACTGAGCAGCAGGGATGCGGGATGGGGGATGCCAGGCACGATCCGGCCGTGATCGCGCCACGAAGCGCCGACGTGCGTGCACGTGCGTGCACTCCGACGGGCTTCGACTCGTCGTCAGTCGGTGGAGAGCGCCTGGAGGAGGTCTCCGACCTGCGGGTCGGGCAGCGCGCGGGCGACATCGGCCTGGGCGACGACACCGACCAAGTCGTGCCCGTCGATGACAGGGAGCCGACGCACCTTGTGCGCCGTCATGGTGCGCAGGATTTCCGCGGCGTCGTCGTCGGCGCCAATGGTGACCGCCTCACCCTGTGCGAGGTCACCTGCCTTCGTGTCGGCGGGATCCAGGCCCTTGGCGAGAACCTTGACGACGATGTCGCGGTCCGTGAGCATGCCCTTGAGTCGCTGATCGGTACCGCAGATCGGCAGGGCCCCCACGCCGAGCTGGGCCATCTTGCGGGCCGCCTCGGCCACCGTTTCCTCGGCCCCGACGCATTCGGCGCCGCCGGTCATGATCTCGCGTGCGCTGGTCATGTCATTGCTCCGTTCTCATGGGAATGGGTGACCGGCCCGGTCTTCGCCCCCGGACCGGTCAATACCTTGCGTACTTCTGCACGGTGGGGATGAACAAGCTCCCACGCGGACGCCCCGCAGCTGTCAGCCGGTTGCCCAGCGACCGCGAGCGCCCGCTCAGTCTTTGCCGCGCCCGGTGACGAAGTCGCGGGCCCGGTCGACGAGGCCCGCTCCGGGCGCGAGGAGCTTGTTGCCGGGCGGCGTGTCGGGCGCGCCCGGGTGCGGACGCGTGGGGGCCAGCTTCTTGGCAGTCCGGATCTTGTCGCCGAGTTCATCGAGCACCTCTGTGGACACGGCGCCGGCCAGAGCGGGGAACAGGTGTTGCTCCTCGTCCGCGACATGCGCGCTGACCTCGCGGATCAGCTGCTGCACCAGGCTGTCGAAGCGGGCATCGCCGACGTCGGCCTTCTCCAGGTCCTTCAGGAGTTGCTCGACGGTCGCGTGATCCTTGATCTCCCTGTCCGCCAGAGCTTCCCCACCGGGTACGTGCTCGCGAACGGCGGGGTAGAGGTACATCTCCTCCGCCACCGCGTGCCGGACCAGCTCGATCGTGAACCGGTCGGCGATGTGCCGGCGCTTGTCGTCATGCAGGGGCAGGGCCTCGATCTGGTCGAACAGGTCCTCCACCTCGCGATGGTCCGCCTTCAGTTCCTCAATGACGTTTCCGCCGTGTCCCATAAGGGCGTGTTCCTTTCGGATCGATCGGTCCCCGAGTGCTTTCCTCTCGCGTCCTCCTCGGTGCATGGGTTCCCGCCTCTTTGCCGGACTAACGCGCCTATTTCGCCGTGCGCGGTTCCGGTGCCGTGCGAGCGCGTCCGACGGCGCCGCGGGATGTCGGCAACCGGCGCCGCCGCGACGTCGGGCCGGCGGCGCCAGGCACAGGGCCCTTCGCTTCCAGCGCCGCATACCGGTGCATCCGCCCTCCTCTGGATCCGTCCAGTGATGGCTGAAACCCTCTGAGGGGAGCGCGTCGGAGGCATTCCCGACCGGCCCCGCTCCCCCATCGCGGCAACGGAATGAATGATTCCGACTCTGGAGGCGTCTGAAAGAACGATTTTCCCCAAGCCGGGGCGAGTTCCCTCAACAGGGCGTGCAACGCGCCCCTTATGTGCGCCATTGCCCAACTCCGCATTACCCCGGAAGCTCCTTGAGCACCCGGACATTCCGTACGCCTCGTACGGGAAACGTTTCTCTGGGCCGGGGCAGAAATGGGGAAAGCGTGAAGTTCAGCAAGACGCTGGCCACCCTCGCGGCGGCCACGGTGCTCGCTCTCGGCGCGGGACAGGGACTGGCGGGCGCGGCTTCGCCGACCGTGGGCCCCGGCCTCTACACGCTCACGGATCTCAAGACGGCCCATGTGGACACCGGGGAACTCGAACCGGACGGTCACGCCACCGACCCTGTCCCGCCGCGAGGAAACCGCCTCAGGTGCTACAACGTCCACCACACGGGGCCGGAGTTCTCGGTCGACTGCACTGGACCTGTCTCCTTCGACATCTGGCTCGACTGCTCGAACGGCACCCGCTATGTAACCGATCAGGTGACGACCGGAAACGGAGCCAGAGGCGTTCTGGTGTGCCCGCTCGGCTCCAAGGTCACCCGCGGCGGCGGACGGCAGACCTCCAGCGAGTAGAGCCCTTCGCTCAGCCGAGCCACGGACCCGGCTGAGCTCTTTGCCCCGGCTGCCCGTGCATCGACCTCTGAGGCCGATCCCGCCGACCGCTGTGCTGCCGCGACGCCCCACGCCTCGCCCTGCCTGAGCGCAGCTTCATCGCGCGACAGGTCAGGGGCCGTGAGCGCCGACCCAGCCCAGGTAGTGAAGCGCCGAGTCCCCCATGGCTGGGTTATCCACGAAGCCCGGCCGCTTATGAAGCGCGAGCGCGATGAGCGGTCGGGGACGGGCCAGGCGTCACTGTCGTACCGAGCCCTCGGCGGGGCGGTTGCCGCTGACCCGACCGATGCGGGTGGCCGCGCGTGATCGTGACGCCGGCCTGGGCGTCGAGCCGGTTCGCGGCGCTTCCCAGGGTCTGCTGCCTTATGCGGGTGCAGGTGCTGGCGAGCAGGCGCGACACGTGCATTTGGGAGATGCCGAGTTCCTGGGCGATCTGCTTCTGCGTCATGTCCTTGAAGAACCGCATGTGCAGGATCCTCAGTTCGCGTTCGGGCAGCGCCCTCAGAGCTGGTTTCACCGCCTCGCGGTCCACGACGATGTCGAAGCCCGCCTCGGGGACACCGAGGGTGTCGGCCGGCGCCGGGCCTTGCCCGTCCCCGCCTTCATGACGGGGACGGGCTTCCAGGGACAGACTGCTGAACGACTCGAGTGCTCGCAGACCGTCGTGGACATCGTCTTCCGCCAGACCGCAGTGATCGGCGAGCTCGGGGACCGTCGGCTCCCCCGGCCGGAGCGTCATCAGTTCGCGACGCGCGATGCGGACCGTGTTGCGCAACTCCTGAACCCGGCGCGGGACGTGGACGGCCCAGAGATGATCGCGGAAGTACCGCTTGAGCTCTCCGTTGATCGTCGGTACCGCGTAGGCTTCGAACGCACCTTTCGCCGCCTCGTAGCGGTCCACCGCTTTGAGCAGCCCCACTGCCGCGACCTGGTACAGGTCTTCCGTCTCCGCGCCGCGGTCGCGGTACTTGAGCGCCAGACGCCGGGCCATCGGCATCCACTGACGCACCAGAGCCTCGCGCAGCGCCTCACGTTCCGCGCCCGCGTCAAGGGCGGCCAGCCGGGCGAAGGCGGCCGCCGTGTCGGGTGCGTCACCGCGGTTCCTGGGGCGGTGCGCGTCGGCCGCGCGGGGTCGGGTGGTGGCAGGCATGACCGAACTCCTCTCGTGGCGGCACAGGCCCTGGCCACACCGTCCGGGCACCATGCGCTCGGCCCGCGGACGGGTCCTGCGGGCGTGCCCCCGGTCTGAAGCACAATCGGCGCCTGCCCGTGCCACTCCGCGGCAAACAGCCGGGGCGCGTGCGGGGTTTCAGCAGCGTGGGCAACCGCGCGTAACCCGTTCCGGACTGTCCTCGTTTGGTGTGATGTTCGCCCCCGGGACACCGCAGGGGCCCTCGTCCGGGCACACACCTCCGTTGAGGGCTCCTGCGGTCGGCTCCCATGAGACATGTGCACCGGCCGGACGGAACGGCGACCACCTCGCCGACTGCGCAGGGACGCCATCGATACCGCGCCGACGGCGAGGCAGGCCGGGTGAGTCCACTCATGCGCGACCATCCAAGACACTGGTTCTGGAGTCGCTCAGATGGGAAAATCGTTCCTGAGCCGCGTCGGCTTCCACGGTCTCCGGGACACGTTCGGGACACGTCGCTTCCGGCCCTGTCCAGCCGCCGCATCAGCGCCCTCGTACGCGAGGAGGATCGTCATGCATCGGAATCGCCTTGCCGCGTCGGCCCGCTCAGGCGCGGCCATCCTCCGCTTGGCCGGGGAGTTCGATGTGGACACCGTCGGGCCTGTACGCCGGGCCCTGGAGAAGGCGGCTGGTGACGACGCCGTGCGACGCACCGTCGTGGACGTCGCCGGCGTGACATTCGCGGACACGTCCCTGCTGAACGTGCTTCTGGACGCACGCAAGGATCACCACTTGGTCCTGGCCGGTCCGGTACAGCGCGAGGTCGGCATCCTGCTGGCCCTGACGGGCACGAGCGGCCTGTTCACCCTCGCTCCCAGCGTAGCGGCGGCTTGCACCTGAGACGCCTGGGAACCGCCTTCACGTCCTCAACATCCGGGGCCGCGACGGCCGCCCTGGCGGTGGGCATCGTTCCGTTCGACGGCCGGTCAAGTCAACTGGCGGTGCTTTCGGTCATGAGGTCGATCAGGCTGCGCGGGCCGTCCTGGGCGCGGGCCCGGCGCTGGCGCTCGGCTCCGGTTCCCACCCGCAAGAGGCGCTGCACGGCGGGAAGCACGTAACGGTCGTCCCCGCAAGCCGTCAGGGCAGGGGTGATGTGGTCCAGCAGCCGCGCCACCACCTCTGCCGCCGGCCGGGCATCGCCGCGCGGGTGCATGAGCGTGCCGCCCAGGCCGTAGCGGGCCGCTTGCCACGTCGCCGCCTGCAGCTGCTCGGGCGTGCACGCGGGCACCGGTTCCTCTCGTCCGTACGCGTCTATGGCGGTGGCGGCCAGAGCGCGGACGATTCCGGCGAGCATGACCGCGTCCTCCACGCCGAGCTGCACGTCCAGACACCGCACTTCGACGGTGGGGTAACGCTCGGACAGGCGGGCGTCCCAGTACAACTGGCCCGTGTCCATGATCACCCCGGAGCTGACGAGAGCGGCGATGCGCTGGTCGTAGTCCGCGACGTCCGTGAAGAGAGGCGGCGGACCGCTCACGGGCCAGCGGTTGAACACGAGCGTGCGCCAGCTCGCGAACCGGGTGTCGCTGCCCTGCCACAGGGGCGAGTTCGCTGACATGGCAAGCAGCGTGGGGAGCCATACCCGGATCCTGTTGAGCACCCCGACGGCGGTGGCGCGGTCGGGCATCCCCACATGGACGTGCATCCCGTTGATGAGTTGCTCGTCCACCAGAGTGCCCGCCTGCTTGCGCATGCGCCGGTATCGCGGTTCGGCGGTGACGGGGACCTGCCGACCGGGGCAAGCCAACGGCGCCGTCGCCACCGCGGCCAGACGGCACCCGTTCCGCTCGGCGGCGGCCCCCAGCGCGTGCCGCAGACGAAGAAGGTGACCGCCCAGCTCCGTCAAGTCCTCACATACCGGCGTCGCCGCTTCCACCTGTGCCTGAAGGAGTTCCGGCTGGACCTCGTCCTCATCCGCGAACCACCCCAGCCCGACCGCTCCCCGTACCTCCTCGGACAGCGCCACGGGCACGCCGGTGAGGGGATCGATCAACACGTACTCTTCCTCGACACCGAGACTGATCACTTCACTCAGCCCCTCCGTCAAGCCCGGCTCCGGCAATTACCGCACAGCCGCACTTCTGTCGCTGCCTTCCGCCCGCTCGCGCAGCCGCCGAGCCTTCTCCCTCAGCCGCTGCCGGTGCTCGGCGTCGGTCGTGCGCTGGGCAGCCATCTCCAGCTCTTCCGCCCGCTCACGAAGCCGGACGCCCCGGTCGGCCATCTCTTGCTCACTGTTCACAGACACGTCGCTCTCCCGATCTGCAAAGGAGGGCCCTTCAGCGAAGCACGTCCCGCTGGCTCACGCACGCCGGGGGCTGCGGATGGCCTGCCGGACCGATGCCGCGCTGACCTGCATGGCCGGACCCGTCAGTCCCGTGCCACGACGCGCACGGTCTTGACGTCCTTGTCGACGGCGTCCGGCACGACCATGCCGGCGTCGACGCCGGTCCGCAGGTACGTCAGGACATCGGCGTTCAGGCGCTCACCCGGGAGTACGGCAGGGATGCCCGGCGGATACGGCGTCAGCATCTCAGCGCTGATCCTGCCTTCCGCGCGCTCCCAGGGGATCTGCTCCGTGCGTCCGAAGAACGCGTCACGCGGAAGCATGCTCTGCTCCAGCCGAAGCCTGCCGGGCGGCGGGACCTCGACCCGGGGCGCGGGGCGGAGATCAGCGGCACGGGAGGCGAGATCCCGCAGCGCCTTGATGAGTTCGGCCGTCGTGGCTTCGTCGTCCGCGTGGGTGAGCTGGGCGCTGATACGGCGGTGGTCGGAGAGGTGCAGGTTGATGTGGTGGTGCTCCCGGATCCAGTCGGCAGCGCGGTACCCGGTGGTTCCCAGGGCGGCGATGTCGATGATGATCTGGAGCGGGTCCATGTCGGCCGACCGTCCGGGCCCGCAGAAATCGTCCCTGCCGTGGACGTGCAAACCGTCGATCGCGGAGATCTGCGACCGCACGTCCTGGGCGAGTGCCAGGGCGTCGTCGTACAGGGTTTTGCCGTGCTCGACCATCTGTCGGCGCCAGCCGTCCAGCGCCGCGTAGATGAGCACGGAGGGGCTCGTGGTGCCGAGGAGGTCTTCCCGGCTCTTCAGCACCTCCGGCTTGACGAGATCTCCCTGAAGGTGGAACACCGAGCCCTGTTCGAGCCCGGAGCCCATCTTGTGGACGGATGTCACACAGACGTCCGCCCCGGCGTCCATCGCCCACGTCGGCAGATCGGCATGGAAGGGCAGGTGGGCTCCCCACGCCTCGTCCACGATGACCGGCTTGCCCAGCGCGTGGCACACCTCGGCGATGGCTCCGAGGTCGGAGCACGTCCCATACGGCGTGGGACTGGTCACCAGGACCCCGCGCGCGTCGGGGTGTTCCCGGAACGCGGCAGCGAAAGCCTCCGCGGACGGCGGGTGCGCCAAGTGACGTTCGGCGTCCCACTGCGGCTCCACCCACACCGGTTCGATGCCGGAGAGGATCAGCCCGGACACGACGGACTTGTGGGCGTCCCGTCCGACCAGAAGCTTTTCGTGCGGCCCCGCGACCGACAACATCGCGGACTTCACCGACAGGGAGCTGCCGCACGTCGAGAAGAAGGTGTGCTGGGCGCCGACGGCGTCGGCCATGAGCTCCTGGGCCTCTTCCAGCACCCCGTGGGAGGAGCGGCGGTCATCGAGCCCGGAGGTCGCCAGCACGTCCGAGGAGAACACAGCGTCTCCGAGCACCGACCGGACCCGCGGGTCCGCGCCCCGGGCCTGTTTGTGCCCGGGCGGCGTGAACGGCTTCTGCCCGCTCTCGTGATAGGCCGTCAACGCTTCCAGCACGGGCGCCTTCGAGTGGTCCATGAGGGCCAAGTGCCCCGGGCCGCCGAGCCAGAAACCGGGTACGGGACCCGGCAGGCCCAGTCAGGTGAGCAGCCGCCGCGCCGGGTGCTCCAGCCGGCCGGAGCACCCGAAGGACAGAGGCGCGGCTCGCCGCGGCGCCGCCTGGCGGCTCGCTGTCCATGGGGGTGGGGCGCGTCCTCAGGGGCGCTCGGGCGGGCCGTCGTCGCCTGACCCGCCCGACCCCGGTTCGGCCATCTTCCGGTGCGCGGCGGCCTTGGCGCTGTCCGGGAGGACCTTGTTCGCCATCTCCTGGGCCTTGGTCTTGAGCGAGCCCGCCACGCTCTTCGTCCTGCCGCTCATGAGGGCCTCGAAGCCGTCCTTGGCGACCTGGGCGGGGTCGTCCTTGTCCTGCCGGCCGAGCTTGGTGTCCTCCATGCCCGCCATCGACGTGACGGCGGCGTACAGGCGGTCCACCCCGCCGGGTTCAGCAAGATCGACCCGCACGGTCTCCACTCGCGCCCCTTCGGCGCGGATCTCGTCCGCCGCGATGTCCAGCTCATCGTCCTCTGCGGTCAGCAGGAGAACGAAACCGTTCCGGGCGAATTGCTTGGCCAGTTCGAATCCGATGCCGCTTGAGGCGCCTGTGACGAGGGCCAGCGGTTCGCTGTCGTTCATGTGCCGACAGGTAACCCGTGACCGGTGCGACGTACCAGCCCGCGCGGCCGGCCGAAGCCGAGTGCCCGCATCGGGCAGGTCACAGGCTGGACAGGACTTGCGGGCACAGATTTTTGATCATGGTGTTCGTCCAGCGCATCTGCCGCAGCGTCTGGGGGTGGCAGGCGGAGGCGAGCGAGAGGAGCCGTTGGTCCTTGGCCGCCTGTGCCGTCTGGGCCAGCATCTCCCAGTGCAGGGAGTTCTCCGCCGCGGCCAGGTGCAGCTCACGCAGATCACGCAGCAACAGCAGCCCGGGTTCCGGCCGGCGCCCCACCGTCTCGGCGACCTTTTCCCGCAGCGTCGAGATGAAGCCGGAGTGAGATGTGGAGGGCGCTTCGTCCAGTTCCAGGTCGTAGTGGCCGGCGGTGTCGGCGATGCGCTCGACGTGCTGGGCGGACCAGCGCGCCAAGTCCGTTGCCACATGGTGCACTTCGTGTTCCGTGCGGTGGCGTTCGGCCGCGGCGAGCAGCTCCTTCGCCAGGTGCTGCTCGCCGTGGTGCAGCGCGCGCAACGTCAACGTGATGCCGTTCACCGGCCGTTCTCCCCTCGGGTGCTCCAACTGCCGTCGCCCGACTGCGTGGCCTGGGCGGCGCCGCCGCCTGTCGTGGGCGGCAGGCTCCCTGCGCCACGGGCCGGTGCGGAGGCGGTGGTGGTCGGCGCCGGAGCCGCCCTTCCGTCGCCGCGTTCGACGAGGGCCAGCGCGGCGGCGGCCGTCTTGAACAGGGGCTGCTTGGAGGCCGGGTCCCAGTCGGTGATGGTCGCCTCGTTCGCGGCCCGCCCGGGTGTCTTCTCGTCGGGGCCGGAGCCGGCTTCGGTGTCCCAGTAGCCGTAGTGGAACGGCACGAACAACAGACCTCGGCGGATGTCCGTGACCCGCACCCGGGCCCGCACTGAGCCGCGCGGGGACGAGACCTCCGCCAAATCCCCTTCCGCCAGGCCCAGTTCACCGGCGTCGAAGGACGACACCTCGACCCACACCTCCGGCGCCGCGCCGTTCAACTGCGGGGCGCGGGCCGTCTTCGTGCGGGTGTGGAAGTGGTAGATCGTCCGGCCCGTGGTGAGGTGGAAGGGGTAACGGTCGTCGGGCTGCTCGTGCGGGGGAGTGTAGGAGGCAGCTTTGATCATCGCCTTGCCGTCCGGGTTCAACGAGCGGTACTCCACCGGCTCCTGTGCGGCGCCGGTCTCCAGGTCCTTGCCGTATGCCTCGCAGTAGTCCGGGTCGGCCCAGCTGATGCCGTCGGTGTAGAGGCGTTCGGTTCCGTCGGGGGCCTGGTCGTTGCAGGGCCACTGGATGCCGCTGGGGCCGCGCAGTTTTTCGTACGTCAGGCCGGTGTAGTCGCACGGACGGCCCGCGCTGCACCGCTTCCACGCCTCGAACGCCGACTCGGGATCGTGCCAGTGGACCAGCGGGTCGTCGTCCTTGTCGCGAAAGTCCATGCGCGCCGCGTAGTCGAGGAAGATGTCGAGGTCCGGTTTGGCGTCACCCGGTGGCTCGACGGCCTTCTCGGAGAGATGCACCGTGCGGTCGGCATTCGTGAACGTGCCGGTCTTCTCGCCCCAGGTCGCGGCGGGCAGCACCACATCGGCGAGCTGAGCCGTCTCGGTCAGGAACAGGTCCTGCGCCACGACGAACAGCCGCTCCTGGGCCAGGATCGAGCGGATGCGGGCGAGTTCGGGCAGGGACACGGCCGGGTTGGTGCCGCTGATCCACAGCATGCGCAGGGAGCCCTGCTCGGCGTAGCGGAAGATCTGCATGGCGTGCGTCGGCGGCGCGTAATGCGGAATCTGCGACGGCTCGACATTCCACACCGAGGCGAGGTCGGCGACGTGTTCGTCGTTCTGCCAGTTGCGGAAGCCCGGCAGGTCACCGTTGGCTCCGCACTCACGTGTGTTCTGCGCGGTCGGCTGGCCGTTCATCTGGAGCACGCCCGCCCCGGGGCGGCCCAGCATGCCCCGGATGAGGTGCAGGTTGTTGACCTGCACGGCGGAGGCGGTCGCCTGGTGGGACTGGTACACGCCCTGGAGCACCGTGGACAGGAGACGTTCGGCGCCGCCCAGGAGTTCGGCCGCCTCCTCGATACGGGCGGCCGGGACGTCGCAGATGGCGGCGGCCCAGGCCGGGGTGCACTCCTTGACCTGCGTCTTGAGTTCCTCGAAGCCGACCGTGTGGGCCTCGATGTAGTCGTGGTCGATCCGGTCGGTGCGGATGATCTCGTGCAGGAGCGCGTTGAGCAGCGCGAGGTTCGTGCCGCCGCGCGGCGCCAGGTGTACGGCGGCCTTGCGGGCGACGGCGGTGGGCCGCGGGTCCACGCAGAGCAGCCGGGGCGGGTCGCCCCCTTCGAGGCGGTCGAGGATGCGCATCCACTGCACGGGCTGGGTCTCGGCGATGTTGTGGCCGAACAGCGCGATCACATCGGCGTGGTCGATGTCGTCGTAACTGCCGGGCTGGCCGTCGCAGCCGAAGGTCTCTTTGAGGGCCTCCGCCGCGGTCGAGGTGCACATCCGGGTGTTGCCGTCGAGGTGGTTCGTTCCGATGCCCGCCCGGGCCAGCACCGCCAGTGTGTAGTACTCCTCCAAGAACAGCTGGCCCGAGGTGTAGAACCCGATCGAGCCGGGCCCGTTCTCCCGCAGCAGGTCCTTGGAGCGGGAGACGATCCGGTCCATGGCCGTGGCCCAGTCGGTCTCGACCAGCTGCCCGTTCTCCCGCACCAGCGGCCGGGTGAGCCGGTCCGTGGAGGCGTTGGCCTGCCAGCCGAACAGGTCCTTCGGCCCGAGCCGGCCGTGGTTCACACGGTCGTCCGCCCGTCCGCGCACCCCGACCATGCGCCCGTCGCGCACGGCGATGTCCATCGCGTCCCCGTCGGAATGCAGGATCGAGGCCGCCCGCACCCACTGCTGCACGTCCGCTGCTGTCGTCCCGTCGGCGAGATACGTGTCGACGCGCACCGGCCAGGGCGCGCGCCGGGCGTAGGGCGTACGGGCACCCCACGGCTCCGCGATCCGGTCCACCGAAGCCTCCACGCGTGCCTCCCAGCATTGCCGCCGCCGACCCCGTGCGAGTCGACGCCTTTCGCACCAGTACCCCACCTGGGCCCCAGGACGCCTTGTCCGGCCGCGGTGGCGGCTCGCAGAGCGTCCACATGGAGCAAGAAGACACCTCAGAAGTGGCAAGTGACGTTGGTGCACGACCGTGGCCAGTTACGGCTGACAGTGGCCGGAGTGCACGACGTGATCGTGCACGGCACCGACAAGGGCGTCTTCGCTGCCGGGCGCCTGAACGCCGCCGGCAAGAACTTGACCGACTTCGAGGTCAACCCGCACCACGTCGTGGACGCGATCCGCAATAACCCCGAGTACAAGGCCGGCCAGCCGGTACGCCTGGTGTCCTGCCACTCCGGCGCCGACGCCCGGCCGCCGGTGATCCCGCTCGCCCAGACCGTGGCCGACGAGCTCGCACTCCATTTGCGCAGATCAGGCCGCATGCTGGGCCCCACAGAACCCGTTGATTCCCAAGCGTGGAGCGCGGGTTCGATTCCCGTCACTCGCTCCACGACAAAGGCCCTGGTCAGCGACCGGGGCCTTGTTTGTTGGCGAGGGCAATTCCGGCGGACGGCCCATGTTTGTGGCCCACTCCGTTCCAGGAGAGCGGCCCACGTGTCCGCCCTTCCCTCACGAGGAGGGCATGAGAACGCTGTCGATGATGTACACCGTGGCGTTGGCGGTGGGGACGTTGCCGCACACGATGTGGGCGCCGCCATTGACCTTGTAGGCCGAGCCCGAGCCGGAGGTGGTGAGGGTCGCCCCCTCAAGGGACTTGAAGCTGCCGTGGGACAGCTGATCGGGCGTGATCTTCTGGCCCACCACGTGGTAGGTGAGGATCTTGGTGAGCTGAGCCTTGTCGTTCATTGCCTTGTCGAGCGTGCTCTTGGGGATCTTGCTGAACGCATCGTTCGACGGAGCGAAGACAGTGATGTTCTTCGCGTTGTTCAGCGTGTCCACGAGACCTGCCTTCTTCACGGCAGCGACGAGGGTGGACAGTGCCGGGTTGTGCGATGCGGCAGTGGCGACGGGGTCCTTGGCCATTCCGCTGAAACTGCCGGCTCCCTGCTTGGGCACGCTCATGCAGGCCGGCCCGAAGGGGCCGGGCATGCTGTCGGCGGATGCCGTGAGAGGCAGCACTGCGAGAGAGAGCGGGAACGCCACAGCGACGGCACCGATGAGCGCCGAGCGCCTGATCCGGATGCTGTTCATGACTCGTTCCTCCGGGTTCGCGGCATGGACCGCCTCCTTCGGAAGGAGGTGCCCGGTGACCGGATGCCGTCAGGCGCCCGGTGCCGGGAGCGTCGAGACGTAGCTCGTGTTCTGTCACATGCCTCACTGGGTATTCGGCGCGCACCCGTGGGCCGGATTGGCGTCTCTGGTGACTCTCTGGCGCGGGTGACTTTCTGGCGCGGTGATCGCCGGCGGCCGTTCGGATGTCTCGGCCGACGCTTGCCACACGCGGCACCCCCCATCCGGCTGACACATGCCTACGCATCACCGGCGGTACGGATCGATACCGCTTCCGTCAGTGAGCGACCGGAGCCGGAGAGACCGGAGAGACCGGAGAGAGGGGAGGAGCAGGCCGCTTCTCCTGAGGGGCCTGCACCCTCCCGTCGCCAGTGGCCCGGGCCACCAGGGGCCGTCCTGGCTTACTTGGGCATGAGGACTACTTGGGCATGAGGACTACTTGGGCATGAGGACCGTGTCGACGATGTAGACCGTGGCGTTGGCGGTGGGTACGTTGCCGCAGACCACGTTCGCGCTGTCGTTGACCTTGTACGCCGTGCCCGAGCCGGACGTGCTGACCTTCCCCTTCTCCAGGGTGTCGAAGGAGCCGTTCTCCAGCTGCTGGGGCGTGAGCTTCTGGCCCACCACGTGGTACGTGAGGATCTTGGTGAGGGTGGCCTTGTCATTGAGGACCTTGTCCAGGTCGGCCTTCGGGATCTTCGCGAAGGCGTCGTTGGTGGGTGCGAACACCGTAATGTTCTGGGCGTTGTTGAGGGTGTCGACCAGGCCGGCCTTCTTGACTGCGGCCACCAGCGTGGAGAGCGCCGGGTTGTTGGAGGCCGCGGTGGCGACCGGGTCCTTGGCCATACCGTCGAACGAACCCGCACCGTCCTTCGGCACCGACGCGCACGCCGCACCAAAGGGCTTGTCCGTCATCGAAGCATCGCCGCCGGCCGACGACTGCGATGCCGGCGGTGCGGCCTCCGAAGGCGAGGAAGCACTGTCCTTCTTGCTGCTGCCGCTGTCGCCCCCGCAGGCGCTCAGCGCGAAGGGCAGGACGGCGGCAGCGGTGACCGCGATCGCGGAGCGACGGAAACGCAGAGTGTTGTTCATGACTTCTCCTGTGAGGTGATGTGAGACGGATGTGGCGATGCCGGACGGGCCGTCCGGCCCCGCGTGCCGGGGGTGGCTCTGGAAGTGAGTGGTCGCTCAGTCCACGGTGATCACCACCGAGTGCCAGCCGCTGGCACCGTCCGGGATGGTGGGTGTGCGCTGTTCGGTCTGTGTCAGGCCGGTACGGTCGGTGGCCCGGACCGTCAGGGTGTGTCCGCCGGAGGTGGCCTTCCAGGGCAGGGACCACTGGCGCCAGGTGTCCGTGGTGTCCTCGGTGGCGAGGTCGGCCCGCGTCCAGGGGCCGTCGTCGACCCGTACCTCGACCCGGTCGATCCCGCGGTGCTGCGCCCAGGCGACGCCGGCGATCATCACCGTGCCTGCCTTCGGGCGGGCGAACGGTTTCGGAGTGTCGATGCGGGACTCGGTCTTGATCGGCGCCTTCTTCGCCCAGGACCGCTTGACCCAGTACGAGTCGTACGCGTCGAACGTGGTCAGCTCCAGGTCTTGGAGCCACTTGCACGCCGAGACGTAGCCGTACAGGCCCGGGACCACCATGCGGACCGGAAAGCCGTGCACGAACGGCAGGGGTTCGCCGTTCATACCGACGGCGAGCATCGCGTCGCGGCCGTCCATGATGTCCTCGACCGGAGTGCCGATCGTCATGCCGTCGACCGAGCGCGCCACCAGCTGATCGGCCGGCCCGCCCCGCGACGGCGGCCGCACCCCCGCCTCCTTGAGGAGGTCGGCGAGCGGCACCCCGATCCAGCGGGCGTTGCCCACGTAGGGGCCGCCGACTTCGTTGGACACACAGGCCAACGTGATGTCCCGCTCCATCAGCCGGCGCTTGAGCAGATCTTGGAAGGTGAGGGTGAGGGGGACGCTGACGCCCTTGCCGTGGATCTTCATCCGCCAGGAGGTGGCGTCGACTTTGGGGATCACCAGAGCGGTGTCGACGCGGTAGAAATCGCCGTTCGGGGTGACGAACGGGCTGATGCCCGGGATGTGCAGGGCAGCACCCGACGGGATCGGCCGGGCCGCGGATGCGGGGCTCGGCAGCAGCACCTTGGTGCGGGAGGCGACCGCTCCCTGACCGCTGGAACTGTTCAGTGACCTGCCGAGCAGGCCCGCGCCGGCCGAGGCGGCTGCGGCGGCGCTCGCGGCGATGACGAATCCGCGCCGGTCCCAGCCGTCGGGCGCCGGGGTGGCTTGCCCTTCGGGAGCGTCCTCCGTGCCCACCGCGGTGCGGTGGGGTGGGGTGAGGCGGCCGATCAGCAGATACAGCAGAGCCGCCCCGACCAGACAACCAACCACCGATGGCAGCGCGTCGGCCGCGCTCGTCGAGTCGGGGCGGCCGGTCGCGGCCAGTGCTCCCACGACACCGAACAGGAGCACCCCGGCGGCACCGATACGGCGAAAGCGCAGCGCCAGGACGCCCAGCACCAGGGCCAGCAGGGCCAGGACGGCAAGGATGCCGAGCTGGAGGACGAGCTTGTCATTGGTCCCGAAGTGACGGATCGCCCAGTCCTTCAGTGCGGGCGGCGTGCGGTCGATGGCCGCACCGCCCACCGCGATCACCGGTCCGGACTCGGGCCGTACCGCGGCCGAGACCAACTCGGCGACGGCCAGCGCGGCCAGGCCGGCGAGCAGTCCGGAAAGGGCTGCGAGCGGAAGGCGGACGCCCCTGCTCAGAAGTTTCATCACGGCTCCTGTTCGGAGCCGATGGGCGGCGGGATTGGTCGCTCACTCCAACGAGTTGCCCCACACAGGTGGCTGACGGAGCGTCAAGAGCGGCCCGGCACGCATCACGCCAGGCCAACGGGGAGATGCCGCCGCCGCATCGGCGTATGACGACAGTTGTCCGTCCTGACGCTGGGGCTGCTCGACGTGTGACGCGGCGAGGCACGCCGCCTGCTTCACTGAGTTGGGCGAGGCCCGCGCCCAACGGAGAGGCCGCGGCCGGCGAGGAGGCCGGGGCACGCGCCCAGCGGAGAGGCCGGCCGGCGAGGAGGCCGGGGCACGCGCCCAGCGGAGAGGCCGGCCGGCGAGGAGGGCGAGGCACGCGCCCAGCGGAGAGGCCGGCCGGCGAGGAGGGCGAGGCACGCGCCCAGCGGAGAGGCCGGCCGGCGAGGAGGGCGAGGCACGCGCCCAGCGGAGAGGCCGGCCGCCGGGGCGGCGCCGATCGCACCCCAGGCCTCCTCGCAGGCAGCGCTGACGTTCCTGCTGCCAGGTCACGCATCCACCAGGTCACAGCCCCGACCCCGTGGCCTCGCGGACCAATCCGCCGACCCTCCGGCTCCGAATCACGCTCGTAACCACGAACCTCCGGGAGGATCGCCGGGTGAAAGAGACCGTGCACATCAGCAGGGCACGCCAGGCCGGCCCCGACCTGCCCGAACTCCTGGCCAGGAGCGCGCGCGGCGACGAGCAGGCGTTCTCCTCGGTGTACGACGCGGTCATCGGGCCCGTCTTCGGCCTGGTGCGCAGCGTGCTGCGCGATCCGGCCCAGTCGGAGGAGGTGGCGCAGGAGGTGCTGGTCGACGTGTGGCGTACGGCGGCCCGCTACGAGCCCGAGCGTGGAGGCGTCATGAACTGGGTACTCACCCTGGCGCACCGCCGGGCCGTGGACCGGGTCCGTTCAGCCCAGGCGTCGGCCGAACGGGACAACAAGGCCGCCCTGCTCGCCCAGACACCCGCGTTCGACGAGGTCAGCGAAGAGGTGGAGACCCGTCTGGAGCGCGAAACGGTACGCCGCTGCCTTCGTACCCTGACGGAGTTGCAGCGGGAGTCGGTCACCCTCGCCTACTACCGGGGGCTGACCTATCGCGAGGTGAGCGAACTGCTGTCCGTGCCGCTCGGCACCATCAAGACCCGCCTGCGCGACGGACTGATCCGGCTGCGCGACTGCCTGGGGGTGACCGCGTGACCAACGCCGACCTGCACACGCTCACCGGCGCCTACGCGCTGCACGCGCTCAACGACGAAGAACGCGAGGAGTTCGAGTGCCACCTCGCCGCGTGCGAGTCCTGCGCCCAGGAAGTCCGCGAACTCGCCGCTACCGCAGCACGTTTGGGGCTCGCTATGACCACACTGCCGCCGGCCGCGCTGAAGGCGAACGTGCTCCGCAGGATCACCACCGTCCGCCAGGACCCGCCTCGCACCAGACCTGTGGGCCGGTCCCCACGGCGCGCCGACCGCAGGCACACCGCACTCCGGTTCGCGCTGGCCGCCTGCCTGGCGGCGGCCGTCGGATCCGGCGGGATCGCCGTCTGGCAGCACCAACAGGCCGAGACGGCACGCGTCCAGGCACAAGCGGAACGGCAGCAGTCCCAGCAGTTGACCGGCGTCCTCGCGGCCCCCGACGCCAAGGCGACCAGCGGGCAGCTCAAGGGCAACGCCACCGGCACTCTCGTCGTGGCCCGCAGCCGCAACCAGGCGGTGTTCCTGGCCTCCGGGCTCTCGCGGCCCCCCGCCGGCAAGGTCTACCAGCTCTGGTACGACGACGCCGGCACCATGCGATCGGCCGGCCTGATGAACCCTACCCGGCCCACCGAAGCAGTCCTGCTGTCCGGCCCCCTCGACCATGCGACCGGCATGGGCATCACCGTAGAGCCGGCAGGCGGCTCCCCCCAGCCCACCACCACCCCCCTCGCCCTCATGACCATCCCCCGCGCCTGAACCCCAGCCCGGACATGGATCTCCCCCGGGCTATCGCGTTCAGGGCCTCGCCAACGGTCCTGCCGGCAGCGGCTCGTCCATGGCCCCTCGGCCGAGCGCGCTACGACGGTACGGCGCTCCTGGTCATCGCACCCCGCGTCGAGACGCCGGTACAGATCGCCTGAGGCGAGCAAGCCGCATCGCACTGCGCGACGAACCCCTTATGAGGCCCCCGATGCGCGGCCGGGTCGAGAGGCGGCGATCTCCATGACGGACGAAGAGTTCCGGGCCCTCATGGCCCATGCGCGCGAGGAAGCGCGCCGGCTTGTCTTTCCGCCTCCTGTCCGCGAACCGGGCGATGACCTGGAGTTCGCACGGCGTACCCAGCATGCCGAGTTCGGCGCATCCGCCCACTGAGGTCCACCGCCCCGCAGGCGGACGACCGTTGTCGATGCCCCGCGTACGTGACGCGGGTACGTCCGAGCTCCTGCCTCAACCGGCGTCGCCAAGCCGTGCCACCCCATGCGACGGAGATCGTGGTCGAAGAGTAAGCCCGCGCGCGCCGCTGCGTGCGCGGCGCGGCGCGTCGGCCCGGGGGCCCGATGGCCTGATGGGCCGTCCGTCAAGCGCGTTCACATGCTGTTCGCCGTCCGTCCCTCCCGTGCTGGTCGGGATGTCGGCCCCCGCTGTCAGTCTCCGGACGATTTCCGGGACCCAGGAGGCCGCAGTGACCCATCCCTCGCGCAGAACCGTTCTCAGGACCACGGCAGCCGCCGGCGCGCTGGCGGGGGTGCCCGCCTCCGCGCTGCTGTGGAGCCAGCCTGCCGTCGCAGGCACCCCCGGCCCCGAGCAGGTGCACCTCCAGTACGGCAACGAGCCCTCGCGCGAGATGACGGTCTCCTGGGCGAGCGCCGGTTCGGTGCGGCGGCCCCGGCTCAGGCTCGGCACGGCCCGCGGTGGTTTCGGCCACACCTACCGGGCCGACACCCGAACCTACGTCGACGGGCTGAACAAGGTCGAGACCTACACCCACCGCACGAGGCTGCACGGCCTGCACCCCGACACCGCCTACGTCTACGAGATCGTCCACGACGGAGCCGCGCCCGTCCGCGGGACCTTCCGTACCGCACCCGGCCGTGAGCGTGCGGCGTTCCGGTTCACCAGCTTCGGCGACCTGGGCACGGGGTCGGCCTCCTGGAGCAAGTCCGCCCTCCACGGCGCGGCCGCGGTGCGCCAGGTCGAGCGGTTCGACCCGCTCTTCCACCTCCTCAACGGTGACCTGGCGTACGCCAACAACAACCAGGACCGTCAGCCGCAGTGCTGGGACGCGTTCATGAACAACATGTCGGTGTCGGCGCGCAACCGCCCCTGGATGCCGGCGCCCGGGAATCACGAAGTCGAGGCAGGGGGCGGCGAGTTGGGGTACGCCTCGTACCACACCCGGTTCGACCTGCCGGACAACCACACCCGTGACCACTGCGGCAACTGGTACAGCTTCCAGGTCGGCTCGGTGTTGTTCCTCTCGGTCGACGGCAACGACATCGCGATCGAGGACGACGCCAGCATCGACCCGGCCACCGGCCGGTCCGTCTACATCAGCGGATACAGTGAGGGCGCCCAACTGCGGTGGCTGGAAAGGGTGTTGGCGCATGCCCGCGCGGGTCGCGAGGTGGACTGGATCGTCGTGTCCATGCACCAGTTCGCGATGTCCTCCTCGGCCGCCAGCCATGGCGGCGACATCGGCATCCGCGAACAGCTCCTCCCCCTGTTCGACCGGTACGCGGTCGATCTCGTCCTGTGCGGCCACGACCACGACTACGAGCGCACCCATCCCGTACGCGGCACCGACCCCGGCAGCCTGCTGCGGCCCAGCGTCGTCGACGACGGGCTCCGTGAGATCGACAGCTCCAGGGGCACGGTCCACCTGATTCTCGGGGGCGGCGGAACGGCTTCGCACGACGACACCTATCTCGGTGACACGGACGGCAGCGGAGTCCCGGACGCGTTCGTGCGGACCAAGCGCCTGCCGTTCAAGGCCGATCCGGACGCCAAGGAGAAAGCCACGTGGTCGGCGGTACGCGACCCCGACACCGCCCACCCCTACGGCGTGGCGGTCTTCGACGTCGATCCCGGCCACCTGCCCGGCGGACGTACCAGCATCAGCGTGAGCTACTACCACTCCCAGGAGGCGACGACCGCGAACCCGTTCCCGACGCCCGTCCTCTTCGACCGCTTCACCGTCTACCGCAACCGCCGCGACGGCTGGACCACCCACGACCGCCCTGCGGACGTCACGGTTCCGGCCGGCCGCGCGGCCGGTCGGGCCTGACGGGACCGGTAGGGCCTCACGGGACCGGTGGCCTGCACGGGAGTCTTCGGGGTCTTCGGGGAGGCACTGCGGCCGGAGCGATGAAGGGACTTCCCTCCCCGCCGGCCTCCCCGCAGGAGCGGTTCCGCGCCGTCGACCGAGCGGAGCGGCCAGGCCGCACCGCAAAAACGCGCGGGCCGTTTCTCGGGATCGTGCTGGAGGGGCCCGGGTGCGTATGGCACCCGGGCCCCGAAGGAACTGCTACACCATCTGCCGGCCCTGGTACTGCGCCGGCCTCCTGTGTCCACATGTCCATCCGGCAGAGGATGGGGCATGCGGGGATCGCGGTTGCGTGACCGGAGACCACCTCACTATCGATGTCCTGCGGTACCCGGGCCCGTACATCGCCCGGGCGATCCTGATGGCGTGGGCTCCTCCGTTCTTTCCCTCTTGATCAACTTCTTACCTGGTAACCGCGTCGCGTCCGCGTACTGCTCAACCGCGTACCGCGTGTGATGCGAACCGCTCCGTGGCCCGTGTCGGCGCCACGCTTCGACAGCCAGCCCCGTTGCCCGTCCTGCGTCTGCTCTGGCTTGGAACCCCACTGCCGAACTTCCCGATGCGCGCGCCCGCAGCCGACGCCTTCACCGAGGTACCGCTCACTACTTCACTGCTGTGCACCGCGAACTGCACTCCACTTGGTACTGCCACTGCGTACTGCCACTGCGTTGACCGCAGTACCACCGATGGCCGCCCCTGATCACTGCGGGCCGCCCGGTGCGGTGGCCAGTCCCGTCGCCGTCCTGCAACCACCCTGGCTTCCGAACTCCGCCACCGCACCGTCCTGCGTACTACAACTGCGTTACTACCGACCGGCAGTTCATCCCTGCCGGGCTCTGCGTCCTTCTTGGCTACGACAGGAACCATACCCACGCCACACCTCAATGTCTACTCCAGCCAGAGTAGATTTTTGAGCTCCCGGGGGCGAAGTAATCGGCTTCGACGGATGGCCTCGCCCGAGAGCGTGCTCTCGGCGACGGGTCGCCGGGACACGACACGCGACCCGGGCGCGCCCCGCGGCGCCCTCGCACACCCGGCCCGGCGGAGGCCGTGCCCCGCCTCCTCACCTTCTCGCCGTCACCTTCTCGCCCCGCTGGCGCGGAAGTCGGTAGCCATGCAGCCAGGGCCGCACCACTCAGCCGCGCCACCCTCCCCGGCAGAAAGGGGCGAAAGGGGAAAGACGATTGCCCCGTCGAGAATTCTGCGAACAGTTGCGTCGGAGCTGTGTAAGCGCACCGCAGCGGGGCATTCGATGGCTCGGAGGTTGATAACTATGGTTCCCCTGCTTCTCGTACTTCTGCTGGCTTTGATCCTCTTCGGTGCGGGCTTCGCCCTGAAGGCCCTGTGGTGGATCGCCGTGATCGTGCTCGTCGTCTGGCTGGTCGGGTTCATCGCCCGCCCCAAGGGCGGAAGCGCGCGCTGGTACCGCTGGTAGCCGCTGGCCGCTGGCTTCACACATGCTCGACACGTGGGGGCTTTCCCGCCCGAAGCAGGGCGGGAAAGCCCCCACTCGCATGCCCTGGTATTCACTACGGAATCGCATCGCATGCCCTGATGTCGATTACGGAATTCGCGGGGCGTGGGTTGTGCGCCGATTCCCGGGTAGCAGAACCCAATGGCCGCGGCGTCGGCCTCCGCATATCGGAACCACGCCTCCAGGAAACCGTCGCCGCGGCCTTCGTCACGCCGCGCGCAGGGGGTGAGCTGGGTGAGCTCGGCGCGAAAGGGGCTCTGCTTCCCGGGGCGCACCGTCAGCCGCCTTCTCGGCGCCCCAGCCAGGTGCCGAATGGGGGTGAGTCCGGGCGTCATCCTTTGGATGACGAGACTACTTGTCGTCCCCCCGATGACGTGCTACAACGGTGGCAGACACAGCGCATTGGCAGGTACTGCCCGACCGATGGAGGTGTTTTCGCGATGTTGATGCGCACCGACCCCTTCCGCGAACTCGACCGTCTCGCCCAGCAGTTGACCGGCGTGACCGGCACGTGGTCCAGGCCCTCGACGATGCCGATGGACGCTTACCGCGAGGGTGAGGAGTACGTGATCGCCCTCGACCTGCCCGGCGTCGCGGAGGACGCGATCGACATCGACGTGGAGCGGAACATGCTCACCGTCAAGGCCGAGCGCCGCCCCGCCGCGAGGACGGACGACGTAGAGGGCGACGTACAGATGGAGCTCTCCGAGCGGCCGCTGGGTGTCTTCTCGCGCCAGCTGGTGCTCGCCGACACCCTCGACACCGAGCGGATCAAGGCCGATTACGAGGCAGGGGTGCTGACCCTGCGCATCCCGATCGCCGAGCGCGCCAAGCCCCGCAAGATCGCGGTCGGCGGACAGTCCGGACACCGGCAGATCAGCGGCTGACAAGCGCGGTCCTCGTTCGCGCAACCGACGGGTTCGCGCAGCCGGCGGGTTCGCGAACCCGGCGGGGGACGGGCAGTCCCCCCTCACCCTTTCCCCCGCCCCGTACTCGTCGTCCCCATTCCTCTCCTCCTCACATCCCGATGCGGAAGGTGGGTGGCCATGCGTTGGGAAGCATTTCTCGGCCAAGTACAGGAACGCGGCCAGTACGCCACGGCGCAGGAAGCCGAGCGTGCCGCGCGCACGGTACTGGCGCTCCTGGGCGCCCACCTCGTCGGTGAAGTCCGGGCCGAGCTGGCGGCCCGGCTCCCCGAGACCTTCGCCCTGATCCTCCTCAACCCCTTGCAGGCCACCGAGCCGCTTCCACCGGAGCGGTTCCTGCGGGCGGCCGCGGCGTGGATCGAGGGAGCCACCGAGCAGACCGCCGCCTGGGATGTCAGCGCGGTACTGAGCGTGGCCGCCGACGCGGCCGGCGAAGAGCTCACCAACCGCATGCTGCTTCAGCTCCCCCCGGGGTACGACCTCCTCTTCGGCCACCCCCAGCACACCTGAACCCCGGCAGGCGGCCAACCCACCTGAACCCCGCAGGCGGACCGCACTCCATTCCCTGACATGGCCTGACGGGGAGGGTCACCTCGCCCGGCACCTCCGCCCACCGGCGCGGCTAAGGTCGGCGCGTGGCTTTCATCATGGTGTGCGAAGACGACGCGGCGGTCCGCGGCATCCTCAAGCGCGCCCTGGAGCACGACGGCCACACCGTCGGCGTCGCCGCCACGGCCGGAAGTCTGCTGCGGCAGCTCGCTCCGGCGCCCGACCTGGTCGTCCTGGACCTTGGGCTCCCGGACGCCGACGGGCGCGATGTCTGCCTGGCCCTTCGGGCGCGGGGCGTCGATGTGCCGGTGTTGATGCTCACCGCCCTGGACGGTCTCCACCACAAGGTGGGCGGCTTCGAGGCCGGTGCCGACGACTACATGACCAAACCCTTCGACATCCCGGAGCTGCTGGTCCGCGTCCGGGCGCTGCTGCGCCGGGCCACCGTGGCGTCCGTCCCCTGCGAGGTCGTCCTGGATCCGGCGAAGCACGTGGTGACCTACGGCGCGGCGAGCGAGAGTCTGACCCCGACGGAGTTCCGGCTGCTGGGCCGCCTGATCGCCTCGCAGGGCGACGCGGTACGCCGTCACGCCCTCGTCGCCGCGGGCTGGCCGCACGGTGCGCAGGTCAGCGACAACACCCTCGACTCCTTCGTACGCCGATTGCGGTCCAAGCTCGGTCCGCTGGGTGTGGCCGAGCGGCTGGCGACCGTCCGCGGTGTGGGCTACCGATGGCAGTGACGGGCTTCCGCAGGCGGGTCGTCGCGCTCACGGTGCTGACCGCGACCGCCGTGGTCGCGATCCTGGTCGTGGTCTCGCACGTGCTGCTGAGCCGGGTCACGGACGCCGACGCCCACGATCTGGCGCGTACGCGCGCCGACGTGATCGCGGCCAACGTCACCACCGTGGGCGGCCGTGTCGTGCTGACGGAGAACAGCAGCGAGGCACTGGACGAGGTGGCCTGGGTCTATGCCGACGGCCGTCTGATCGACGGGAACGTTCCGGGCAGCATGGTCGAACGCGTCGAGGCGCTGGCCGGCTCAGGACGCTCACAGACGGCGACCGTCGGGCACTACCTCCTGTACGCGCGGGAGATCCCGGTCGACGGGCACCACGCCATGGTGGTCGTCCGGGTGGACCTCACGCCGTACGAGACCTCGGAGCAGCACAGCCTGACGTTGTCGCTGTTGCTGGGTGGCATCGCCGTCCTCCTCGCCGGCGGTGTCGCCCACCTCGTGGTGCGGCGCGCGCTGCGCGTCGTGCACGAGATGGTCGCCCTGGCCGACGACTGGGGCCATCACCAACCCGGGCGCCGCTTCGACCTCGGAGTCCCACGTGATGAGTTCGGGGAGCTGGGACAGACCCTGGACCGCCTCCTGGAGCGCGTCGACAACGCGTTGACGGACGAGCGCCGGCTCACCGACGAGATCGCCCACGAGCTGCGGACACCGCTCACGGTGCTGCGGGGCGAGGCGCAGCTCGCCCAGCTGTCCGGCGAGCCGGTGGCGCCGGAGGCGGTGCTGAACGAGGTCGACCGCCTCGATGCGGCGATCACGACGCTGCTGCGTGCCGCACGCGCACGGACGGACACCGGCACCCGGTGTGATCTGCGCTCGGCGACGCGGCAGGCGATCGCCGGACGCCCCGTCGAGGTCGGTCTTCCCGCGAAGACCGAGGTGGCCGTGGCGTCCGACGTCGTCGTGTCGCTGCTGGCACCCCTCCTGGACAACGGTCTGCGGCACGCGCGGTCGCGCGTGTGGGTCACCGCGCGCGTCCGGGGTGGAACGGTCGTGGTCGATGTCCTGGACGACGGCCCCGGGTTCGATCCCGCGGAGGTGGACCGGGTCTTCGAAGCGGGGGTGACCGGCGGCGACGGGTACGGGCTCGGACTGCCCGTGGTGCGGCGCATCGCCGCCTCCGCCGGGGTGGAGGTCCGCGCGATCGCGGACGGCCGCGGTCACATCGAGATGACGCTCCCGGCCGCCGAAGCGGTTACGTAGCCCCACTGCTCGCAGGTCCCCACGTACCCGACGTGACCCGTGCGGTCCCGCCGCTCGCAGGCCCCCGCCTCACGGACACGCCCGTGCGGTCCCGCCGCTCGCAGGCCCCCGCGTTACTGACGTGACCCGCGTAGTCAGGTTGCTTGCAGGTTCCCGGCGTAAACCTCCCCGCATGACAACGACAACCGAAGCACGCACGCGCCGCGGGCGGCTCATGCTCAACAAGGTCCCCGAGGTCACCATCTGGTTCTGGGTGATCAAGGTCCTGTGCACGACGGTCGGTGAGAGCTTCGCCGACTGGATCAACACGCAGCTGGGCGTCGGCCTGGTGAACACGGCCTGGATCTTCACCGCGGTCTTCGTGGTGGTCCTCGCCGTCCAGCTGCGGCTGAAGCGGTACGTCCCGTTCCCCTACTGGCTGACCGTGGTCGTTGTCAGCGTCACGGGCACCTTGTACACCGACATCCTGACCGACCAGCTGAACGTGCCGCTGTGGATCAGCTCGGCGGTCTTCTCGGTGCTGCTCGCC
The DNA here is from genome assembly GCF_040651795.1 of Streptomyces sp. NPDC048361. Taxonomy (NCBI): domain Bacteria; kingdom Bacillati; phylum Actinomycetota; class Actinomycetes; order Kitasatosporales; family Streptomycetaceae; genus Streptomyces; species Streptomyces sp. NPDC048361. The sequence goes on along the minus strand of NZ_JBEZKW010000033.1, from coordinate 46,328 downwards.
GTGGTCTTCGGCGTCTGGTGGCTGCGCGAGCGCACGCTGTCGATCCACTCGGTCACCACGCTCCCGCGCGAGTCGTTCTACTGGCTGACCGTCCTGGTCACCTTCGCGCTCGGCACCGCGACCGGCGACTGGACCCTGGAGCTGACCGGCTGGAGCCCGGCCGTCTCGGTGCTGCTGCCGCTCGGCCTCATCGCGGCGATCACGGGGCTGTGGCGGTTCGGCGCCAACCCGGTGCTGTCCTTCTGGCTCGCCTACATCCTGACCCGCCCGCTGGGCGCGAACATCGGCGACTGGCTCGCCTCCCCGAAGGTCGCCCAGAACCCCGGCGATCCGACCGGTCTCGCGCTGGGCACCTTCACCACCAGCCTGATCTTCCTCGGCCTCATCACGGCGACGGTGGTCTACCTGACGGTGACGCGCGCGGACGTCACCGAGACCCGCGAGGCGACCCATGCCGCACAGGGCACCGGCGACCCGCGCAGGGAACGCATCGCGCTGGCCGGCTTCGGAGTACTGGCCGTCGCCACCGCGGCCCTGCTGAGCTGGGCCCACAGCCAGCCGCACGTGGGACCGGCGCCGGAGACCGACACCACCTCCGCCGTCCAGCTGGCCCCGGGCCAGGCGGTGAAGAACTTCCCGCCCGCGAAGGTCGGCGCGCTGCGCACCCTCGCATCCACCTCGCTCAAGGACGCGCGCGCGGGGGACGCGGCCGGTGCTCACGCGGCCGCCCAGTCACTGCGTGACCTGTGGGACGCCGACCAGGACGCGCTCCAGCCGCTGGACGACACCGGCTGGACCTCCGTCGACGCCCAGATGGACCAAGTGCTCAAGACCTTCGGCATCGACCACTCGAACCCGCCCATGTCCCCGGCGCAGCAGGAGAGCGAACTCAACGCCCTCCTGACGGACCTGGGCTGACAGACCGCAGCTCGCAGCCGGCTGTCGTCAACCCGGGCGCGGACAGACCCCTCTGCGTCCGGACCCGCCCCGCCCCACCACAGGAGCGCCCGCCGGCGCTCACCGCCGCCGTGATGTGCGCCGCCTCCTTCGCCATCGGCTGGGCCCTGGCCAAAGTCCTCCGCGCCGCCCACGGGGACACCGTCGCCCTCACGTTCGCCACCGGCATGAACAACAGCAGCGCCGGCGCCGTCCTCGCGTCCACCCAGTTGCCCACCCACCCCCAGGTCCTCCTGCCCGTACTCGCCTACAGCCTGCTCCAGAAAACCGGCGCCGGTCTGACGGACAGTCTCTTCGCGCGCAGACGTGCGGCAGTCCCTGAAGGCAACCGTTGAAGGTCCCGACGGCCATGGCTGACCGGCACGGTCAGGCGCCGCCCACGCGGACGTACGCACCACGGCAGCCGCGGCACGCCTGACGCTGAGGGCGGTGCTCACTCCGCCTCGTCGACGCCGCGGGTCAGGAGGTCAGGCCGGAGCCAGGAGCGTGTTCAGGCTCGTGATCGTGTAGCCGTGCGTTCTGACCGCGTCGATGATCTGCGCAAGGGCCTGCGCGTCGAGGACGGCACCCTGGCCGTCGAGCGAGCCGACGTGCATCTGGATGATCGCGCCGGGACGCAGCGCGTCGATGGCCCGCTTGACGGCCTTCTGGACGGTCATGCCGGTGGCGGTGCCCTTGTAGCCGGTGGTGTCGGTGGTCCACTCGATGTCGGCGTACCCGAGCCGGTTCACCTCGGCGATCTGCTCGGGCGTGGTCTCTCCGTAGGGGAAGCGGAAGAAGGGCAGGGGCACGATGCCGGTGGCCTTGCGGATGGCCCGGTCGGCGCGGGTGATCTCCTCGGCCCGTTCCGCGGGGGCGAGCCGGCCGAACGGGGCATGGCTGTAGGAGTGGTTGGCGATGCCCTGGCGCGCAGCCGCGATGCTGCGGGCGGCGGCGGGGTGGCGTTCCGCGAAGTGGCCGGTGAGGAAGAAGGTCGCCGGGGCGTCCTGCTGGCGCAGCACTTCCAGGACGGTGGCGAGGCCCTGCTCGTCCCAGGCGGCGTTGAAGGTGAGCGCCACGGTGTGGGCGGTGGTGGGCATCTGCCGGATCTCGGCGCCGTACAGCTTCTCGACGGGCGCGTGGACGGTGCCGGCTCGCAGCGCGCCGGACGACGGGGGGCCGGACTGCAGGGTGGCGGACGGAGCCGAACCGGCCGTCGTGGCCGCGTACGACGACGTGGAGAGCGGCGGTGTGGCGTACCGCGACGTGGCGAGCGCGGTGCCGACCGGTCCGGGCAGTGCGAGTACGGCGACGGCCGTCGCCAGCACGGTCGCGGCCAGGGCGAGCGGCGTCCCGAGGGGCACCGTACGACGGCGGAAGAAGGTGGGGGCCATACGTCCGGAACGTAGCGGGCCGCGCATTCCACGCCGCGATGCCGCACCAGCCGGAGGCGCCGGTTACACACATAGGGCGAGAGCAACTATGCAAGAAGTGACGAACCCGCACCCTCCGGGCGCACCGGGAGCAACAGTAATAACAGTTCGGGATTCGAGCCTTGACCGATGCACTAGGGCGACGTAACTTCGAGCGTAACGACCCTGGTGAAATATACAGAAGGAGGCGACGTCGGATGTCAACCATCTCCGGTCTGCTGCGCCTCGCCCACCAGGTCGCCTGGGCCCCCGGCCGTGTAGCACACGGCTGCTGACCAGCCCTTTTCCCGGCTTGCCGATCACGGCTCCCGGGCATCTCTGCGTCTCCACCTCCGCTTAGGCACGCTGTTCCACCGCTTAGGCACGTTGCCGCCGCGCGCCGATCTGTCGCGCCGCGCTCCGAGTTCCGGCGTTGCGCCACCGAAGAGAGAAAGCTCCTGACATGGCTACTCAGATAGTCCGATGCACCATGCGCCGAAACGAGGACGTGCCATGGTAGCGGCGCGTATCACCGTCAACGGGAAAGAAACCCCGCTCGCCCCCGCCGCGCCCCACACCACGGTGCTCGACTTCCTGCGCGAGCGCGGCCTCACCGGCTCCAAGGAGGGCTGCGCCGAGGGTGAGTGCGGCGCCTGTTCGGTCCTGGTGGCGCGTCCCGGCGTGAACAAGCCGACGGACTGGGTCGCGGTCAACGCCTGCCTGGTTCCGGCCGCCGCTCTCGACGGCCAGGAGGTCATCACCTCCGAGGGCCTCGCGACCGTGGGCGAGCCCGGCGCGGCGCCCGTCCTGCACCCCGTGCAGGAGGAGATGGCGGTCCGCGGCGGCTCGCAGTGCGGTTACTGCACCCCCGGCTTCATCTGCAGCATGGCCTCGGAGTACTACCGCCCCGACCGCTGCGCGCACGAGACGCCGGCCGGCGAGACCGAGGCCGCCGCGGGCGACCACGAGCACGGGCCCAACGGGTTCGACCTGCACTCGCTGAGCGGAAACCTGTGCCGCTGCACCGGCTACCGCCCGATCCGCGACGCCGCGTACGCCGTCGGTGAGCCCACCGACGACGACCCGCTGGCCCAGCGCCGCGACCAGGCGCCGCCCGCGCCCGCGACCACCGAGTACACCCAGGGCGAGGCCACCTTCGTACGGCCCGACACCCTCGCCGAGGCGACCCGCCTGCTGCGTGAGCGCCCCGACGCGGTGCCGGTCGCCGGAAGCACCGACTACGGCGTCGAGGTCAACATCCGCTCGCGCCGCGACAAGCTCGTCGTCGCGATCGATCGGCTGCCCGAACTGCGCGAACTGCGCGTCGAGTCCGACCACATCCTCATCGGTGCCGCGCAGGCGCTCACCGAGATCGAGCGGCGCCTCGACGGCAGCGTCCCGCTGCTCGCCGCACTGTTCCCGCAGTTCGCCTCGCGGCTCATCCGCAACAGCGCGACCTTCGGCGGCAACCTCGGTACCGGCTCCCCCATCGGCGACAGCCCGCCGGTCCTGCTGGCGCTCGAAGCGTCGCTGATCCTCGCGGACGCCGACGGCGAGCGCGAGGTGCCGCTCGCGGAGTACTTCACCGGCTACCGGCAGAGCGTGCGCCGCCCCGACGAACTGATCCGCGCGGTACGCATCCCGACGCCGCTGTCGAAGGTCACCGCCTTCCACAAGATCGCCAAGCGCCGCTTCGACGACATCTCCAGCGTCGCCGTCGCCTTCGCCCTCGACATCGAGGACGGCGTCGTCACCAAGGCCCGCATCGGCCTGGGCGGCGTGGCCGCGACCCCGATCCGCTCCCTCGCCACCGAGGCGGCCCTCGAAGGCCGGCCGTGGACGGCGGAGACCGTCGACGCCGCGGCGCGAGTACTGCGCGGCGAGGGCACGCCGATGAGCGATCACCGTGCCAGCTCCCTCTACCGTTCCGCGATGCTCGGCCAGAGCCTGCACAAGCTGTACGCGCAAACCACCGAGGCGGTTTCGTCATGAGCCATCTTTCCGAACTCCCGGAGAAGCCCGTCGTCGGCGTCTCCATGCCGCACGAGAGCGCCACGCTGCACGTCACCGGCACCGCGCTCTACACCGACGACCTGATCTACCGCACCAAGGACGTGCTCCACGCGTACCCGGTGCAGGTCATGAAGGCGCACGGCAGGATCACCGCCCTGCGCACCGAGCCCGCGCTCGCCGTGCCCGGCGTGGTGCGCGTGCTGACCGGCGCCGACGTGCCGGGCGTCAACGACGCCGGCATGAAGCACGACGAGCCGCTCTTCCCCGACGAGGTCATGTTCCACGGCCACGCGGTGGCGTGGGTGCTCGGCGAGACCCTGGAGGCGGCCCGGCTCGGCGCCGCCGCCGTCGAGGTCGAGCTGGACGAGCTGCCCGCCCTGGTCACCGTCGCCGAGGCGATCGAGGCGGAGTCCTTCCACGGCGCCCGCCCGCTGATGGAAACCGGTGACGTCGACGCCGGCTTCGCGGAGTCCGCGCACGTCTTCACCGGCGAGTTCACCTTCTCCGGCCAGGAGCACTTCTACCTGGAGACGCACGCCGCGCTCGCCCTGGTCGACGAGAACGGGCAGCTGTTCATCCAGAGCAGCACCCAGCACCCCTCGGAGACCCAGGAGATCGTCTCCCACATCCTGGGCATCCCCGCCAACGAAGTCACCGTGCAGTGTCTGCGCATGGGCGGCGGCTTCGGCGGCAAGGAGATGCAGCCGCACGGCTTCGCCGCCATCGCCGCGCTCGGCGCCAAGCTCACCGGCCGCCCGGTCCGCTTCCGCCTCAACCGGACGCAGGACCTGACAATGTCCGGCAAGCGCCACGGCTTCCACTCCTCCTGGAAGATCGGGTTCGACGCCGAAGGCCGCATCCAGGCCCTCGACGCCACCCTGACCGCCGACGGCGGCTGGAGCCTGGACCTGTCGGAGCCGGTGCTCGCCCGCGCGCTGTGCCACATCGACAACACGTACTGGATCCCCAACGCCCGCGTCGCCGGCCGCATCGCGAAGACCAACACGGTCTCCAACACGGCCTTCCGCGGCTTCGGCGGCCCCCAGGGCATGCTGGTGATCGAGGACATCCTGGGCCGTGTCGCGCCTCAACTCGGCATGGACGCCATGGAGTTGCGCGAGCGCAACTTCTACCAGCCGGGCCGCGGCCAGACCACGCCGTACGGCCAGCTCGTCACCCAGGCCGACCGGATCTCCGCCGTGTGGGAGCAGGTGAAGGAGGACGGCTCCCTCGCCGACCGCAAGCGCGAGATCGCCGCCTTCAACGCCGCGCACCCGAACACCAAGCGGGCCATCGCCCTCACCGGCATCAAGTTCGGCATCTCGTTCAACCTCACCGCCTTCAACCAGGGCGGCGCACTGGTCCTGATCTACAAGGACGGCTCCGTCCTGATCAACCACGGCGGCACCGAGATGGGCCAGGGCCTGCACACCAAGATGATGCAGGTGGCCGCGACCACCCTCGGCATCCCGCTGCACAAGGTGCGGCTCGCCCCGACGCGTACCGACAAGGTGCCCAACACCTCGGCCACCGCGGCGAGTTCGGGCGCCGACCTCAACGGCGGCGCGATCAAGAACGCCTGTGAGCAGCTGCGCGAGCGGCTGCACCAGGTGGCCGGCACCCAGCTCGGCGGCAACCCCTCCGACGTCCGCATCGTCGAGGGCGTCGCCCGGGTCCTGGGCAGCGACAAGGAACTGGCCTGGGACGACCTGGTGCACGCCGCGTACTTCCAGCGCGTCCAGCTCTCCGCGGCCGGCTTCTACCGGACCGAGGGGCTGCACTGGGACGCCAAGTCTTTCCGCGGCACCCCGTTCAAGTACTTCGCCAACGGTGCCGCCGCGACCGAGGTCGAGGTGGACGGCTTCACCGGCGCGTACCGCATCCGGCGCGTGGACATCGTCCACGACGTCGGCGACAGCCTCTCCCCGATGATCGACATCGGTCAGGTCGAGGGCGGCTTCGTGCAGGGCGCCGGCTGGCTGACCCTGGAGGACCTGCGCTGGGACACCAGCGACGGCCCGCACCGCGGCCGGCTCCAGACGCAGGCGGCCAGCACGTACAAGCTGCCGAGCTTCTCGGAGATGCCCGAGGAGTTCAACGTCACGCTGATGGAGAACGCCACCGAAGAGGGCGCCGTGTACGGCTCCAAGGCCGTGGGCGAGCCTCCGCTGATGCTGGCGTTCTCGGTGCGCGAGGCGCTGCGTCAGGCCGCCGCCGCGTTCGGGCCGAGCGGGACCAGTGTCGATCTGGCCTCGCCCGCGACCCCGGAAGCGGTGTACTGGGCGATCGAGGAGGTCCGCAAGGCCTCCGCGAACCAGCCCGCGCTCAACGGTTCCGCCGTGAACGGCCACGCCTCCAACGGCAAGGTCCGGACCGGCGCCGCAGCGATGAGCGGTGCCTGACATGACCTGGGTCGCCGCGGTCGGACGTTTGCGGGCACGCCGGGAAGCCGGCGTCCTCGTGACCGTCGCGACCGTGCGCGGCCATGCCCCACGCGACGCCGGCGCCAAGCTGGTGGTGGGGCATCGGCGGACGTGGGGCTCGATCGGTGGCGGCAATGTGGAAGCCGTCGCGATCGACCGGGCCCGGGAGATGCTGGACGCGTCCAAGCCGGAGCCGGAGCTGATCGACTTCGCCCTGAACGACAAGGTGACCAACCAGCACGGCGTTCAGTGCTGCGGCGGCACGGTGTCGGTCCTGCTCGAACCCCTGCCGGTGGTACGGGCGGTGGCGCTGTTCGGCGTCGGACACGTCGGGCTTGAACTGGCGCGCATCCTGGCCCGCCAGGACCTCGATCTGCATCTCATCGACTCCCGCGCCGACATGCTCACCGAGGAGCGGCTCGACGTCCTCGGGGACGCGGTGGCCCAGGTGCATGTGCACCACACGCCGCTGCTGCCCGAGGAGGTACTCGACGAGCTGCCGCGCGGCACCCATGTGCTGATCATGACGCACGACCACGCCGAGGACGCGGCGCTCTGCGACGCGGCCCTGCGCACCGATCACCTCGGCTCGATCGGGCTGATCGGGTCGGCAGCCAAGTGGGTGCGGTTCCGCAAGCGGCTCTCCACCGAGGGCGGTCACGACGACGCCACCATCGACCGGATCAAGACGCCGATCGGCCTGGCCGACGTCACCGGCAAGGAGCCCGCGACGATCGCCGTGAGCGTCGCCGCGGACCTGCTGCGTACGTTCGAGCACGAAGTCGACTGATGGGTGCCGGCTGACGGGTGTCGGCTGACGACTGACGGAAGGGCGGCCGGGGGGCCGCCTTTCCGCCGGTCCGAGCCCTCAAGTCCGGGACACCGAAAGGGCCCCCACGCTCACGCGAGCGAGGGGGCCCTTTCGGTGGTGCTCAGAGAATCAGAGACTCAGTGGTCGATCGCAGTCGATCACTCAGTGACTCAGTAGTCGATGCGGTCCGTCTTGGCGACCCACGCGTCGAACGGCGCCGTACGGTTCGCCATCTCCACGCGCTCGATCACCAGCGGCCACAGCTCCGCGGGCCGCTTCTCGAAGAGGTCGTAGAACTTGCGGTCGTCGAAGCCGGCAACCGCGGCGTCGTCGCGGTCGGCCGCGAAGATGACCCGGTCGACCCGGGCCCACAGAGCGGAGGAGAGACACATCGGGCAGGGCTCGCACGAGGTGACCAGGGTGCAGCCCTCCAGCGAGAACGAGCCCAGCTCCTGGCAGGCCGCACGGATCGCGGTGACCTCGCCGTGCGCGGTCGGGTCGAGGTGCGAGGTCACGTTGTTGTTCCCGATCGCGACGACCTCACCGCCCTTGGCGATCAGTGCGCCGAACGGACCGCCGCCGTTGTGCACGCTGGTGGTGGCGAGGCCGATGGCCTGGTCCATCCACGTGCGCTCCAGCTCCTGGATGCTCGTTTCGTGCGTCTGCACGGTCATGGTCTCTCCTTTGTCACTGACTGTGGGGAGCCCCCGCGTGTGCGTCACACACACGGGAGATCGGCGCGACTGGGGCCGAAAAGAGTAGGCGGCTCGCCGACACCACGCACTTGGCACGACGGGTTCCAGTCAGCCCTGCACGCGAAGACCCGGACGGGATCGGGGTGGGCATGAGCAGCCGCACCGTCCTTTCCGGGCCGTGTTCACGTGCTGTTAACGGGAATATCGCAAGTACATCCGCCAGGCCGTTTCACGGAAAGTCACCGAACCCATGAAGGACTTGGCTGGTCAGCTCGGTGAACTTGTAGAGTCGCACGAGAGCCGAGCCCTTGCTTTGCAGGCGCGAATCAGGATGCGTCCTGCTGTGTGGCGCGCTGTGTGGCCCGCCCCTCCCCCGCCCCGCCCCCACCGTGTGGCCTCCCCGCGATCACCGCGATGGCGCCGCTGCACACCGTCCGGTTCAAGCCACGCGGTGGGGGTCGTCCAGGTGGTGGGTGTCGTTGAGGCCCCGCACCGTGGCGGTGCCGTCCTCGTCGTACGTCACCGTCGACAGCGAGGCGGCTGCGAGGTCCATACGGAACAGGCTGTGCGGCGGCGCCTGGAGCGCGAGGCGGATCAGGGTCCTGAGCGGCCCGACGTGCGAGACGACCACGACCGTGGCGCCCGCGTACCGGGCGATGAGGCGCTTGCGTGCGGCGGTGGCCCGCCAGGTGACCTCCTGCATGGTCTCGCCCCCGCCCGTGGGCGCGACCTCGGGCGAGGCGAGCCATGCGCTCAGGTCGTCCGGGTGGCGCTCGCGGACTTCTCCGAAGGTCAGCCCCTCCCAGGACCCGAAATCCGCTTCCCGCAAGTCCCGGTCGGTACGGGCGCTCAGCCCGAGCCGCGCGGCCACGGGCGCGGCGGTCTCGCGGCAGCGCCGCATGGGTGAGGTGACGACCGCTTCGATGCCGTCGCGGCCGGCGAGGGCCTCCGCCGTCGCCAGGACCTGGCGGCGGCCGACCGGGGAGAGCCCGGGGTCGGTTCCTCCGCTGCCGGACAGCCGCCCGTGCGGGGTGAGCGGGGTCTCGCCGTGCCGCACCAGTACGAGCGTCGTCACCCCGCTCACTGCGCGGACTTCGCGAAGTGGTCGCGTACGGCGTCGGTCTGCTTCTCCATGACGTCGATGATCGCCTCGACGACCTTCTCGTCGGCGTCCTCGGCTATGTCCAGGACCCGCGACCAGTCGAAGAAGCTGCGGTCGGGGTCGTTGGTGATGGCGAAGACGCGGATGGTGGCCTCGTAACGGGCGACACCGCTGGTGGGGGCGACGGCGCGGTAGGACTGGGTCCGGTTGATCTCGTCGCGGGCCGCGATCTCCTGCTGGACGAGACGGCCGTTCAGGGTCAGCTTGAAGTCGTAGCGGGCCGGGACGGTGTCGACCGAGCCGCCCTCGGTCCAGGTGACGTCGCGGTGGATGTCGAGGTCGCCCGGCGAGACGATGTCCAGGATCTGCATGGCGTCACGGACGGTCGCCCACACGGTGTCCGGGTCGGCGTCGAGGATGGTCGAGTGGTACATGGTGTGCTTGCGCTGGATCGGCACGGAGTGCCCCTTTCGCAGAGTGCTGGTTGGTTGGTTGACGGTGGTTACGCGGTCGTCTTGGTGACGAGGTGGTTGCCGAGGACCAGATAGTCGATCTCGGTGCCCAGGAAGCAGTTCAGGGCGTCGGTGGGCGTGCACACGATGGGCTCGCCCGCCACGTTGAACGAGGTGTTGATCAGGCAGGGCACATCGGTCAGCTCGATGAACCTGCGCAGCAGCGCCGTGAGCCGCGGGGTGCCCTCGTCGGTGAGGGTCTGGATGCGGGAGGTGCCGTCCACGTGCACGGCGCCGGGGATACGGTCGCGGTACTCCTCGCGGACCGGGAAGACGAACGTCATGTACGGGGAGCTGGTCTTGCGCCCCAGGTCGAAGATCTTCGGCGCCTGTTCCTCCAGGACGAGCGGCGCGAACGGGCGGAACGGCTCCCGGTGCTTGACCCGCGTGTTGATGATGTCCTTGATGTCGGTGAAGCCGGGGTTGGCGAGGATGCTGCGGTGGCCCAGCGCCCGCGGCCCGTGCTCGACGCGCCCGTCGAACCAGCCGATGACGACCTTCTCCGTCAGGAGCTTCGCCACATGGTCGACGACCTCGTCGTCGCCGAGCCGCGTCACGCTCACCCGGCCCGCGAACTCCGCGAGGGCCTCCTCGATCGCGGCCTCGCCGAACGACGGGCCCGTGTAGGGGCTGACGGGCGCGGCGGCGGCGGCGATCTGTGCGCGGCCGGTGCCGGGATCGTTCAGCCAGGCGTGGGCGGCGGCGCCGATGGTGATGCCGGTGTCGGAGGCGCCGAAGCTGACCTGCATGTCCGCGAAGCGGGAGCCCTCGAAGAGCGGGGTGTTGTTGAGGCAGTTCAGGGCGACACCGCCCTCGAAGAGGAGCAGGTCGAGGTCGGAGCGCCGTTCCAGGTGACGGACCTGGTGGGCGGTGGCCACGTTCAGCATCTCCTGCGCGGCCGCCGAGACCCGGGCCGTGTAGGCGAGGGTGTCCTCGAAGGGCCCGAAGTACTCCTCGAACAGGGCGTCGTGGCTGTGTACGTCGTCGGTCCGCAGCGGCTTGGTGAAGGAGTACCGGCCGTCGTCGTGCAGGCGCAGGAGGTCGTCGACGAACGGGTTCGGCGTCGGCGGGCCGGTGTATCCGGCCAGGCCCATCACCTTGTATTCGTCGTTGTTGGGGACGAAGCCGAGGAAGCGGGTGATGGCGGAGAACATCGTGCCCATGGAGTGCTCGGCGCCCGTGACGGTGTCGTCGAAGACGGTGATCCGGCCGTCGCGGATCTCGCCCGTCAGGGTCGAGAAGCGCTCGGCGCGGCCGTCGCTGACGAGGAACGCGGCGTCCTTCATCCCGGCGAGGTAGTAGCCGGTCGTGGCGTGCGCCAAGTGGTGCGGTACGAAACGGACCTTGGCCGGGTCGGGTCGGTACCCGGTGCGGGCCTCGAAGTCCGCGAGGATCGCGTCGTGACCGACGACCTGCTCGTACAAGTCCCGCATGTTGCCGATGAGTTGGGGCTTGGCGTCCTCGGGGAGCGGTGCGGCGTCGATGCCGTCGGCGATCTCGGCGAGCACCTGGGGGGACCAGTTCCAGGGGAAGGCGAACAGATCGACGTCGTCGAACGTGAGCCCGGCTTCCTTCAGACACCAGTCGACGGCGTTCTCGGGGAAGTCGGTGGTCTTCTTCTCCCGGTTGAGGCGCTCCTCCTCCACCGCGGCGACGAGGCGGCCGTCCACCAGGAGCGCGGCGGCGGCGTCGTGGCCCAGGAGGTAGTGCTTGTTGATGCCGGTCGCGCCGAAGCGTTCGGAGAAGAACTCCGAGACCCGGCTGAAACCGTTGCAGCCCAGAACGATCACTGCGTTCCTTCCTGTTGTGCCTGGCGTGGGACTACTTGACGATCAGCAGGTCGCGAAGGTGCTCCCCGGCCGCGGGTGCCTGGCACAGGCCCGCGCCGGTGAATCCGGCCGCGTACAGGAAGCGGCGGGCGGGGTCGGCGCCGATGAAGGCGGTGTTGTTGGGGCTGGCGTCGAAATCGCCCGACCAGGCTCGGTGCAGGCCGATGCCGTCCAGCGCGGGGAACAGGGTGCCGAGGTGGCCGGAGATACGGCCGAGCCAGGCCGCGCGCTCCTCGCCGGGTCGGGGTGCGCCCATGGCGAGCAGGACGCGGCCCTTCCACGACCGGATCCGCAGCCCCGAGGTGGCGTGCATGGTCATGGGCAACTCGCCCTGACCGGACGGGACTTCGTCGGTGAAGAGCATCTCCATCGAACGGGGTGTCAGCGGCAGGTCGATGGAGGCCATGGCGGCCACCTCGCCGGCCCACGGCCCGGCCGTGCACACCACGGTGTCCGCCGTGATGGCGCCTCGCGGGGTGTGCAGGGTGTTGTCGTCGTCGATGCGCAGGACGGGGGTGTGGGTGAACAGGCGGGCGCCGTGGTTGCGGGCGCCGGCCGCGTATCCGCGGACGATGTCGAGGCCTTGCACGTCGTACGCCTGGGGTGACCAGGCGGCGGCGAGGACGGCGCGTTCGTTGATCAGCGGGTTGCGTTCGGCCGCCTCGCGGGCGCTGATCAGGCCGACCTCGACGCCGACGGCGCGCTGGGCCTGGAGCCCTTGCTCGAAGTCAGCGATCTGCTGCTCTTCGGTGAACAGCGCCATGAACCCGAGTCGTTTCATGGCGAGGGGGGTCTCGGTGTGCCGGGCGAACTCGCGGTACGCGTGCACACTCCGTACGGCCATCGCGCCGGTGCGGGGGTCGCCCGGGAAGTAGGTGCGGATCATGCCCGCGGTGTGCGCGGACGCTCCGCCGCCGAGGCCTCCGCGCTCCAGCAGCACGGTGTCCACGCCGGCTTCGGCGAGGTGGTACGCCGCTGAGGTTCCGATGACTCCCCCGCCGATGACGACGGCGTCGGCGCGGGCGGGCAGGGCGCTCAAGTTCTTCTCCTGTGATGGGGGTCCATGGGACGGGGCCAGTGCCGGGGCGGCCGGGCCGCGCGCCGTCTCAGGCGGCCTGCTGACGCAGGTGGTCGCCGGTCTCCCAGGGGTAGAGCTGGAGGTTCCAGCCGCCGAGACAGTTGATGTAGAGCGCCATCTGGCTGGCGACGGCGTAGAAGTCGTCCCGGTCGAGGCCGTCGAGGATGGCGAGGAAGCGCTGGGTGAACGCCCACAGCTGCTCCAGGCCGCAGTAGCCGAGGAACTCGGCGGGCACGCCGACCATGAGGCGCGTCATGTGCTTGAGGGAGTCCAGCTCCATGCCCTGCACGACACCGCGCACGATGCCGCCGTACGCCGCGTAACCCAGCGGCCGGGTCTCGCCGTTGACGAAGAGCAGCGTGGGCAGGACGGTGCCGAAATTGCCGGCCTGCGAGGGGATGACGCCGCGGTGCAGGCCGTCGAGCTCGACGGGCGGTTCCAGCCAGATCTTCTCGGTCTCGGCGTGAATGTCGGCGATCAGGCGGGCGGCGTCCGCGGTGGCGGCGGGCAGCTCGGGGATGCGGTGGCCGCCCTGCTCGCCGGCGCGGCGGACCTCGGCGACGATCTGCTTCTTCGTGGAGTACACGGCCTCCCAGATCGCGGCGCCGGCTTCGAGCAGCGCGGGCATGTCGGCCTCGCGGACCTGGCCGACGGGGGTGGCGGGCATCGGCTCGGTCAGCGTGCCGTACTTGATGCCGAGGTGCTGCAACCCCGAGCAGAACACCGTGCCGTTGGGCGCTTCGCGCCGGTCGGGGATGCGCAGATCGTGCGGGGTGTGCAGCAGGGCCGGTATCGGCGATACGTGGTAGAGGTGCTCGCCCGCGATGAGCGCGTGGCCCTGGAGGCTCTGGTAGGGCAGCGAATCCCACAGGGCGTCGGCGAGGGCCGGGTTGCGGTCGTCCAGGTCGGCGGTGACCGTGAGGCCCAAGTCGGGCCAGGAGATCTCAATCTGACGATCCGACAGCTTTTCGTACTTCTCGGACAAGGCTTTCCCCGTTCGTCGGTGCGGCTTGCTGTCCGAGGAGTACATCGCCAACCACCGTGATCCGGCCAGGCGTTGAAGACATGAACCCGCGATCTCCCTGAGCTCCGCAGTTTGTATCTTTCTACGGAACCGCAGCTCGGGCGGGTTGTGTGTGGCATCCCAAACGAGCGTGACCGGGCCGTTTCCCGGCTCCGGTCCCGTCCGTCGTGCCGTCAGGCGCGCTCCTTCGTCCCCAACAGGGCCGGCGCCAGGGCGAACAGGGCGGCGGTAACCAGCCATGCGGGCGCACTCGTGGCCGGGTGGAGGGTGATGGCCCACCTCGCGGCGGACGGGCGGCCGTCCGGCTGACGGCCGTGGCCCAGGATGAGACGTGGGGGGCGGTTGCGGAGGGTTGCGGTCCGGTACGCGGGGGCGTCGGCGAGCACCCCGGCGCGTCCGGATCCCTGACCCCTCGCGTCCGTCGTCCACCGGTCGGGAGCCCGGTCCCAAAGGCGGGCTCTGCTTTTGGCGGGCGGGACGACCCCCCGGAGCGCTCCGTGCCGCAGGATCGGCCCGACCGGGGAACGCGGCGGAGGGCGGCGGCATGGCTGTACGACGGGGGCGCCCCACGCTGGGGATTCTGGGCGGGATGGGGCCGCTGGCCACCGCCGCGTTCTACCGCACGCTCGTCGAGCGGACCCCCGCCGACGCCGACCAGGGGCACCTGCCCGTCCTCATCTGGGCCGACCCCACCGTCCCCGACCGCACCAGCGCGCTCCTCGGCGAGGGGCCCTCGCCCCTGCCCGCGCTCGTGGCGGGCGCCCGCTGGCTCCAGCAGGCCGGCGCCACCTGCATCGCGGTGCCGTGCAACACCGCCCACGCCTATGCCGAACAGATCGCCGGGGCGACCGGCGCCGACATCCTCGACATGATCGATGCGGCCCTGCGCCGGGCCGCCCGGAGCGGGCCCGACGTGCGGCGCGTGGGCGTGCTGGCCACCCGCGGCACCCGCATGGCACGCCTGTACGAGCAGGCGGGCCAGCGGCTCGGACTCGGCGTCGTGCAGGTGCCCGACGACGTTCAGCGGGCGTACGTCGACCCCGCGATCCGCGCCGTCAAGGCGGGGGCACACCTCGCGGACGGCGGTGACGACGGGCCCGAGCGCTGGATCGCCACGGCGGCCGAGGCGCTCAAGGAACGCGGCGCGCAGGTGGCCGTCGCCGCCTGCACCGAGATCCCGCTGGTCGCCCGCGCCGCCGCCCGGGTGCTTCCCGTCGTCGACTCCGCCGAGGCGCTCGTCGAGCGGGCCCTCGATCGGCTGTGGCGACCCGCTCCGGAACGGGGCGACTGCGGTGATCCTTGCCGGAGTGGTTCGTTCCGGGGTACGGGGGCGGCGACGTAATCTCGTGCACAGCTACGGACGCGTACCGCCGCGCCGGTCCTAACCTGCGGAGATGATCAGGCACATGTCGACGCACCCCGCCCGGAGCCTGAGCCGGGTGCTCGAAGATCTCGGCCCCACCCTCCTCGATCTGCTGCACGGCGATCCCGGGACCGCGGCCGAGCTCGGCGGCGTCGGCATCCACGATCCGCACGACGAGCAGCACTACCCGGAGCGGGCCATCGTGCTCGGCGTCGGGGTGCACGGCGGCGACGAGATCCGCCGGCTCCTGAGCGAGCTCGGCCGGCTGGGCGCCGCCGCGCTCGTGGTGCGCGGACCCGTCGAGGACGACGGCACCCTGGGCGCCGCGGCCGCCGAGTCCGGCATCGCCCTGCTCGCCCTCACGCGGGGCGCCTCATGGGCCCAACTAGCCGCCATGCTACGGACGTTGCTGTCGGAGGGCGATGTCGGAGAGGCCGGCGAGCAGACCCTCGGCGGGGTGCCGTCGGGCGACCTGTTCGCGCTGGCCAACGCGATCGCCACCCTTCTCGACGCCCCCATCACCATCGAGGACCGCCGCTCGCGCATCCTGGCCTTCTCCGGCCGCCAGGACGAGGCGGACGCCCCCCGCGTCGCCAGCATCCTCGCCCGCCGCGTGCCCGAACGCTATCTGCGCATCCACGAGGAACACGGCGTCTTCAGGGAGTTGTACCGCAGCGACAAGCCGGTGCACATCCCGCCGCCCACGCTGGGCGACGAGGTCGCGCTGCCCCGCGTCGCGATCGCGGTGCGCGCCGGTGACGAGATCCTCGGCTCGGTCTGGGCCGCGGTGCGCACGCCTCTCACCCCCGAACGGGAGGAGGCGTTCCAGGAGGCCGCCAAGCTGGTCGCGCTGCACATGCTGCGCTTCCGCGCCGGCACCGACGCCGAGAACCGGCTCCGCGCCGACCTCGTGACCACCGCACTCGAAGGCGGCTCCGGCGCCGTCGAGGCGCTCGGCCGGCTCGGGCTCGCCGACGGGCCCCTCCTGGTCATGGCGCTCGGCCTCGAACCGCTCGCGGACACCGACCACGCCCAGGTCACCGCCGAACGCCAGCGCCTGGCGAGCGCGCTCGCCGTCCACCTCACCGCGGTGCAGCCGCGCTCCGCGGTCGCCCTGCTCGGCGATGTGGCGTACGCCCTCTTCCCCGTCGCGGGCGACCCGGCGACCGCGCGCGAGCGGGCCCTCCAGGTGGCGTCGAACTTCCTGGAACGCACCGGCAACCGCACCGGAGCGGCCGTCGGGATCGGCTCCCTCGCCCCCGAGCCCGCCGCCCTCGCCCGCTCCCGCACCAACGCCGACCGCGCCCTGCGCGTCCTGTCCGCCGGCTCCACCACGCGCCGGGTCGCCGCGATCGGGGACGTCTACATCGACGCGCTCCTGATCGAGATGCGGGACCTCGCCCTCGCCAACCGGGACGAACTCTCCGGATCCATCGCCCAGTTGGTGGCGTACGACAGCCGCCACAACGCCCACCTCGTCGAGACGCTGCGGGCGTGGCTCGACGCGTTCGGCGATGTGATCACCGCGTCGGCGAGCGTCTTCGTCCACCCCAACACCTTCCGCTACCGGATCCGCCGGGTCGCCGAAGTCGGCCGGATCGACCTCGGCGACCCCGCCGCACGGTTCGCCGCGATGCTGGAGCTGCGGCTGATGGGCCTGTACGACGGCGAGGCCTGACGCGTACGACAGCGAGGCCTGCCGAGGCCAGGCGGGTCCCCGGCCGCCGGGGGGTGTCCGGACGGCCCCCGGCCGGCTGGGGTGTCCGGACGGTCCCCCGCCCCGCCCGGACACCCCCCGGCTCACCCCCCCGGCTCACACCCCGGCCGCGTTCACAGCCGTACGCCCGGCGGCACCGTCAAGTCCGCGTGGGTGTCGTGGAAGGTGTTCGCGCGCTCGATGGTGCGCACCCAGTCGTAGAACACTTCCTTCGCGGAGAGCGTCTCGATGCCGCGGGCGGCCAGGCGCCGCAGTCCGCGCTCGTGGGCCGGGCCCGGCGAGTACGTGGCGTCGTCCACGACGGCGACCCGCTTGCCCGCGTGGTGCAGCTGGATCGCGGAGTGGGCGACGCAGATGTCCGTCTCGATGCCGACGAGGACCGCGGTTGAGCGGCCGGTGGCGTCCAGGGCGGCGGCGATATCCGGGTTGTCCCAGACGGAGAACGCGTTCTTGGGCAGCGTCACGGCCTGGGCGGGGAGCGCCTCGCGGATCGGCGCGACGGTGTGGCCGCTGGTCGCGGGGTCCTCCTCGGTGACCACCACGGGAAGGGAGAGGCGGTCCGCCACACCGGTCAGCCACGCGATGCGCCGCACCATCTCCTCGAAGCGGTCGCGGTCCACGTCGACGCGGCGCCGCGGATAGAAGTCGCTCTGCACATCGATGATCACCAGGGTGCAGTCGTCGCGGTCCAGCAGGGGCATGTCCGTCTCCTCGTACGTCGCGGTGCGGCCACCCTAGAAACGGAGCCGCCCCGGCAAGTCGTCCGCCCGACCAAGCCGTGACCTGCCCCTTCGTACGCGTGGACCAAGAACGGCGCGGGTGTACGTGCCACGCTGGCGCCCTACCCGATGGAGCCGAGGGAGGACGCCGGTGAACCCGGACCTGGTACGACCGGACCTGGCCGCACCCCCAGCCGACACCGACCGCTGGACCACGCGTCTCGCGGAGCTCGCCGCCGCGTGCGACGTGCCCGGCGCGAGCCTCGCCGTCGCCCACGCCGGCCGCGTGGACAGCTACGCGACCGGTGTCCTCAACACGGCGACCGGCGCCCCCGTCCGCACCGATTCGCTGTTCCAGATCGGGTCCGTCACCAAGGTGTGGACGGCCACCCAGCTCATGCTCCTGATCGAGCGGGGGACGGTGGCCCTGGACACCCGGGTCGTCGACATCCTCCCCGGCTTCGCGGTCGGCGACCCCGACGCGTCCGCCCGCATCACCCTGCGCCACCTGCTCACCCACACCTCCGGCATCGACGGCGACCTCTTCCTCGACACCGGGCGCGGCGACGACTGTCTGGAGCGTTACGTCGCCGCGTGCGCCGGCCTCGAACAGACCTTCCCCGTCGGGGATTCCCACTCGTACTGCAACTCCGGTTTCGTCATCGCGGGCCGCGTGATCGAGCGGCTCACCGGCCTCGTGTGGGACCGGGCACTGCGCGAGCAGATCTGCGCGCCGCTCGGCCTCACGCACACCTGGACGCTGCCGGAGGACGTGCTGCGCTTCGGCGCGGCGATGGGGCACGGCGAGTCGGGCGTACCCGCGCCGGCCTGGGGGCTGCCCCGGTCGGTCGGCCCGGCGGGGCTGATCTGCGCCACCGCCGCCGACGTGGTCGCCTTCGGGCGCGCCCATCTGACACCCGGTGCGCTCCTCGCCGACCCGGCCGCCATGCGGCGGGCCCAGGTCGACCTGCCCAACCCGTACGACGGCGGCAGCCAGTGGGGCATCGGCTGGTGCCTCGACGAGTGGGGCGGCCACCAGGTGGTCTCCCACACCGGCGACACCATCGGCCAGCACGCCGCCCTGTGGCTGGTGCCCGACCTCGGCACGGTCGTCGCGCTGCTGGTCAACGGCGGGCGCGGCGCCGAACTCCAGCACCGGGTCATCACCGAACTCCTCGCGGACTTGCACGGGTTGACGGTCCCGGAACCGATCGCGCCGCCCGCCCGCCCGGTCCGGGTGGACACCGGGGCGTTCACCGGCGTCTACGAGCGGGCGGGCAGCCGCATCCACGTCACGGAGGTCGAGGCCGAGGCCGATGACGGTGAGGGCGAGGGCGGGTTCGAGGGCGAGGGCGGGGGCGGGGGGCGCGGTCAGGGTGCCGGTCTGCTGCGGATGCGGACCGAGCCCACCGGGATGCTCGTGGGCCTGGCCCCCACCCGGATCCTGACCCTGACCCCCGTGGACGCGACCACCTTCGTGGGGCGTGACGCGGACGACCCGATGTGGCGTGCCGTCGTCTTCGAGCACCGTACGGACGGCCGCTCGTACCTCCACTACAGCGGCCGCGCCACGCCCAAGTCATCTGCTGCGTCCGGTGGTTGTGTTGCACAGCAGGCCGGTGCGCTCGACGCGACGGAGCTCCCGCGATGACCGCCGCCTCCCCGCCCGGGACCGCGGACGACACGCTCCACGCCCCTCACGCCCACCCCGCCCTCCGCGCGATCTTCCGTGAGGCCGGCGTGACCGGGTTTCTGCACGCCGTCGACCTCGACACCGGGGAGGACATCGGGTCGGGGGCCGACGAGCCGGTGATCGTCGCGTCGATCCGCAAGATCCCGGTCGCCGTGACGTACGCCCGCCAGACCGCCGCCGGTGTCCTGGACCGTGCGGCGCGGCACACCGTCACCGCGGTCAACCGCGAGGGCGGCGGCATCGGCACCGACAGCTGTCTGTACGACGTCACGATGAGCACCCGCGACCTGGCGTTCTTCATGCTGTCGATGAGCGACAACGCCGCCACCGACAAGCTCATGGAGATCGTGGGAACGGAGCAAGTGCGGGCCACGGCAAAGGAGTTGGGGTGTCCCGACATTCCCGTCGGACGCTATCGCGAGCTGTGGGACCCCGTCTGGGCGGAGCTGGGGCTCGACACCGACGGCGACCTCGACGCCCAGCTCGACGACGTGGGCGAGGACCGCCTCCGCAACCTCGCCATGCTCGACCCGCACCGGTCGGCCTCGGCCACCCCGCGTGAGATCACCGGCCTGCTCGCCGCGATCTGGCGCGACCGCGCGGGGCCGCCCGAAGCGTGCGCCGAGGTACGGGAGTTGATGAGCCATCAGCTGTCACAGCACCGGCTGGTCGCCGGGTTCGGAGACCTCGGTGACGCGGTACGGATCGCGGCGAAGAACGGCTCGCTGTGGGGAGTTCTCAACGAGGCCGCCGTCGTCGAGTACCCCGACGGGGGCCGGTACGCGGTGGCGGTGTTTTTGCGCACCGCCACGCTCGGCGGGCGCGATCCGGCGGCCGACGACGCGATCGGGCGGGCCGCCCGCGCCGCCGTCGACCACCTGCGCCGCGCCCGTACGGCCGCCACCGCCGTCACCTCCTTCACCTCCGTCACCTCCGTCTCAGCCTCGCCCTCAGCCTCCGCCTCCGCCTCCGCCTCCGCCTCCCGGAAGGGGACCCCCCGATGACCAGTGCCGCGACCGGTACCGCAGAACTCGCCCACGCGTCGCTCACCGCCCTCTTCGAGCAAGCCGGGGTCGACGGTTTCGTCCACGTACGCGACATCGACTCGGGCGCCGAGTTCGGCCACCGTGCCGATCAACGCACCGTCCTGGCCTCGGTGTTCAAGATTCCCATCGCCCTGGAGTACGCCCGTCAGGTCGCGGCGGGCACACTCGATCCGGCGGCCCGGCACACGGTGAGCGCCGCGTACCGCTCCGGTGGGGGCGCCGCCACCGACGGCTGCCGGTACGACGTCGAGGCCGCCACGCGTGACCTCGCCTTCCTGATGATGACGATCAGCGACAACGCGGCCACGGATCTGCTGCTCGACATCGTCGGGCTTGAGCGGGTCCGCGCCACCCTGGATGCCTTGGGCCACCGGGACTTCGGGGTGGCGTCCTGCGCCGCGCTCGACGACGGCATCCGGCGCGAGCTGGGGCTCGATCCGGCGCGCTCGCTCGACGAGCAGCTGGCCGGAGTCGCGCCGGAACGGCTGATGGCGCTGAGCGTCAACGACCCCGGCGTCGCCCCTTCGAGCACCCCGCGGGATGTCACGGCCCTGCTCGCCGCGATCTGGCGGGACGAGGCGGGGCCGGCGTCCGCCTGTGCCGAGGTGCGCGCCCTCATGGGTCAGCAGGTGTGGCAGCACCGGCTGGTCTCCGGGTTCCCCGGGGCGGTACGTGTGGCGGGCAAGACCGGCACGGACTTCGCGGTGCGGAACGAGGTAGGGGTGGTGGAGTACCCCGACGGGGGGCGGTACGCGGTCGGGGTGTTTCTGCGCACCCCGGTGCCGGATGTACGCCAGCCGCGCGCCGACCGGGTGATCGGCGAGGCCGCCCGTGCCGCCGTCACCCACTTGCGTACCCAAGGCTGACCTCCCCGGGGCTCCGCCCCAGACCCCGTTCGCGCCTTAAGGGCGCTCGTCCTCAAACGCCGGACGGGCTGAAGATGCCCATGCCGCCCCGCGCCGAGCAGCCGGACGGGGTGGGCTGAGGACGCACATGCGCCCAGCATCGATCAGCCAGGGGCGCGGGGAACTGCGCGAGACGCGGGCACGGTCCGCACCCGAAAAACGGCCGTTCAAGGGGCGCGGGGAACTGCGCGAGACGCGGGCACGGTCCGCACCCGAAAGACGGCCGTTCAAGGGGCGCGGGGAACTGCGCGACCAGCCCCACCGGGCCCGCACCCGAAGGTGAACCGTGCCCGAAGGCGAACCGGTGTCGCACGCTCACCCCGGGTTTCGGACCGGGGCCCCAAACACGCACCCCCTCTTTGGCGGCGGGGCTGAATCAATTTCGGCCAGGACTCGTCAGGGTGAGGCCACCCATCCGCCCCGAGGAGCCCTCATGCCCCCCATGACGAAAGCCAACGCGATCGCCGCCTGTCTCGCGGTGTCGCTGCTGGCGGCCGGCTGCGGTACCGGCCGAGCCGGATCGGCCGGCGGCGACACCTTCAGTTACGCGATCAAAAGCGATCCCGGACTGCTCGACCCCGCCCAGGTGCAGAACACCACCACCTACACGGCCCTGTCACTGGCGTACGACACCCTCGTGAACATCGGCCCCGACGGCCGCGTGGTGTCCGGCCTCGCCGACCGGTGGGACGTCGCCCCGAGTTCGGTCACGTTCACCCTGCGCCCCGGCGTCACCTGCGCCGACGGCAGCCCCGTGACCCCCCGCACCGTCGCCTCCAACGTCGCCCACCTCACCGATCCGGCCACCAAGTCACCCGCGCTCGGTGTCGTCGTCCCGCAGGGCCTGACCGCGAAGGCCGACGACGCCGCCGGCACGGTCACCCTCTCGACGCCGCAGCCGTTCGCGTTCATCCTCCAGTCCACGCGCTATCTCTTCGTGGTGTGCGGCGCCGGCCTCAAGGACCGCTCGCGGCTCGCCCGCGCCACCTCCGGCTCCGGCCCGTTCCAGCTGACGTCCGCGCGGCCCGGCCAGAGCTACACCTTCGCCCGCCGCGAGGGGTACGCGTGGGGTCCCGGCGGTGCGGGCCTGCCCGCCGACGCGCCCGGCCAGGTCGTCCTCAAGGTCGTGGGGAGCGAGGCGACCGCCGCCAATCTGCTGCTCTCGCACCAGCTCAACGGCGCCCAGTTCGCCGGCCCCGACCGCTCCCGGGTGACCCATGTGCCCGGCATCGGGACCACCGTGGCGCCCAACGGCACCCACGAGTTCTTCTTCCACCAGGGCGCCGGCCACCCCGGGCAGGACCCGGCGGTCCGTACCGCGCTGCTCCAGGCGGTCGACCTCACCGACCTCGGTGCCATCGCCACCGGCGGCACCGGACGCCGGCCCACCGGTCTGGTGATGCAGCCCCGGCCGTGCCCCGAGGACACCGTCACCGGACACCTGCCCGCCTTCGACCCCCGGGCCGCCGAGGCCGCGCTGGACGCCGCCGGCTGGCACCGCTCCGGTGACGGCGTACGCCGCAAGGACGGGCGGAAGCTCACCCTGCGGATGATCTACGGCACGTCCGGCGGCGAGACCATGGCGGCCGCCGCCGAGTACCTCGCGCAGGCGTGGCAGAAGGCCGGCGCCGACGTCCAGCTGCGGGCCCTGTCCGACGCCGCGTACGGCGAGGTCGAGTCCGTCACCCAGGACTGGGACGTGGACTGGGCGCCGCTCGGCGTCACCCTGCCCACCCAGCTCACCGGCTCGCTCTCGGGGCCCTTCACGCCCGACGGCGGCAACTTCGCGCACCTGACGAACAAGGCGTACGACGACCTCACCGCCCGGGCCGACAAGCTGCCGGGCTCCACCGGGTGCGGCACGTGGTCGCGCGCCGAGAGCGCCCTGCTCGACAGCCGCGACCTGGTGCCCGTCGTCGACAAGACCCTGGCCACCGGCGCGCACGACGCGACCTTCCGCATCACCGCCGGGCTCTTCGACCCGACGTCGATCCATATGACGGGAGCCACGACGTGACGCCACGCGCCGAAGGGACAGCCGCGCGACCCGGCACCCGATCCGGCACCGAACCGGCACCGCGTGTGCGCCGCGCCCGCCGCCTCACCCCGCTCGTCCTCACCCGGCACCTGCTGCGCCTCGCGGTCAGTCTCGCGGTGCTCGTCGTCGCCTCGTTCGCGATGATCCACCTCATCCCGGGCGACCCGCTGCGGCAGATGCTCGGCCCGACCGCGCCGAAGGAACTCGTCGACCAGCGGCGCGCCGCGATGGGCCTCGATGCCTCCCTGCCCGTTCAATTCGCGCACTACGTACACCAGTTGGTCACCGGTGACCTCGGCACGTCATTCTTCTCCTCGCAGCCGGTCGGTGACATCGTCGCGCAGGGGCTGCCCAACACGCTCTCCCTCGCGGTGCTCGCCACGTTCGTCGCGCTGGCCGTGGCGATCCCCCTCGGTATGTGGGGCGCGGTCCGCACCCACCGGGGGCGCGGGCCCGCCACCGAGGCCGCGTTCACCACGCTGACCGGCGCCGCCGTCGCCATCCCGGAGTACCTGTACGGTCTGGCCCTGCTGCTCGTCTTCGCCCTCGGGCTCGGTCTGCTGCCGCCCGCCGGACTCACCGGGCCGGCCTCCTACGTGCTGCCGGTCACCGCCCTCGCGATCGCGCCCGCCGCGATGATCGCCCGGCTCGCCCGGGTGGAGACCCTGCGCGAACTCGACACCGACTACATGCGCCTCGCGCACGCCAAACGCCTGCCGCCGCTGCGCCTGTACGCCCGTCATCTGCTGCCCAACACGCTGACCGCGACCCTGACCATGGGCGGCCTGCTGCTCGGCGGGCTGATCACGGGCAGCGTCCTCGTCGAGAACGTCTTCGCGTGGCCGGGCCTCGGCCAGCGGACCGTCGAGGCGATCACGCAGAAGGACTATCCCGTCGCCCAGGCCATGATCCTCGTATACGGGGCGCTCGTCCTGGTCGTCAACTTCCTCGTCGACCTCGCCCTCGGCGTCCTCGACCCCAAGTCCGCGGTCACACCAGGCACTTCGGGCTCCTCCGCTCCGTCCGCTCCGTCCGCCGCCACCCGCCAGGAGGGCTGATGCGCCGCCTGATGAGACATCCCGCCGGGCCGGCCGCCGCCGTCCTGGTCGCCGCCCTGATCGTGCTCGCCGTCGTGGCGCCGCCGCTGCTCGGGGAGCAGGCCGCCGCCATCCACCCCGACCGGATCAACCAGGGCGCGGGCGCCGCCCACTGGCTAGGCACCGACGCGCTCGGCCGCGATCTGCTCGCCCGCACCCTGGTCGCCACCCGCCTCACCCTGGGCCTCGCGTTCCTCGCCACGCTCATCGGCACGGTCGGCGGTGTCCTGCTCGGCGCGCTGCCCTCGCTGCTGCCGCGCCGGACCGGCCGGCTCGTCGTCGCCGCCGTCGACCTGCTCGTCGCCTTTCCCGCGCTGCTCCTCGCCATGTTCACCGCCGTGGTGACCGGGCTCGGCGCGCGCGGCGCGGTCCTCGGTATCGGGGTGGCCCTCGCCCCGGCGTTCGCCCGCCTCACCCACACCCTGACGGCGTCCGTCGCGGGCGCCGACTACATCGCCGCCGCCCGCATGCTGGGCGTACCGCCGCACCGCGTCCTGGCCCGGCACCTGCTGCCCAACATCGCCGAGCCGCTGATCCTCAACACCGCGCAGGCAATGGGAAGTTCACTTCTCGGCCTGTCCGCGATGTCGTTCCTCGGCATGGGCGTACAGGCACCGTCGTACGACTGGGGGCGGCTGCTCAACGAAGCGTTCGGGCACGTCTACGTCACCCCCGCCGTCGTCGTCGCCCCCGCCCTCGCGGTGGCCCTGGCCGGGCTCGCCTTCATGCTGCTCGGCGACGCCTTCGCCAAGGCCGCCGCCGGCGCCGACCAGCCGGCCGGCGCTCCCGTCACCCCGGTCGTCGAGCCCGCCGGCGACGCCCCCGACCCGGACGCCGTGCTCGACGTACGCGACCTCACCGTGGCCTTCCCCGGCGGGACCACCCCGGTGCGCGCGGTGTCGCTGACCGTGCGGACCGGCGAGATCGTGGGCCTGGTCGGTGAATCGGGCAGCGGCAAGAGCATGACGGCCGCCGCCATCGGCCAGATCGTGCCCTACCCCGGAATCGTCGCCGCCGCCCGCACCGCCCTGTGCGGCACCGAACTCACCGCCCTCGGCCCCGCCGAGCGCCGCGCGCTGCTCGGCTCGTCGCTCGCCATGGTCTTCCAGGACCCGACGGCCTCCCTCAACCCGGCGCTGCGCGTCGGCGGCCAGCTCACCGAGGTGGCCACGCTGCACGACGGCGCGAGCCCCGCCGAGGCGCGGGCGCGGGCCGTGGAACGCCTGGGGCGCGTCCACATCAAGGACCCGGCCGCCGTGGTCCGCCAGTACCCGCACGAGTTGTCCGGTGGCATGCGCCAGCGCGCCGTCATCGCCATGGGGCTCATGGGCACACCCCGCCTGATCATCGCCGACGAGCCGACCACCGCCCTCGATGTGACCGTGCAGCGCGAGGTGCTGCGCGTGCTGCGCGAGGTCGTCGACTCCACCGGCGCCGGGGCCCTGTTCATCTCGCACGACATCGCCGTCGTCAGCGACGTGTGCGACCGCGTCGCCGTGATGTACGCGGGCCGTGTCGTCGAGGAACTCCCCGCCGACGCCCTGCGCCGGGCCCGCCACCCCTACACCCGGGCGCTCATCGGCTCGCTGCCCGACATGGACACCGACCGCGCCCTGCCGCTCGCCACCATCCCCGGCCGCCAGCCCTCGCCCGCCGACATCGGCGAAGGCTGCGCGTTCGCCGACCGCTGCACCCTCGCGGGCGACCGCTGCTCGGCGCCGCCGCCGCTCACCGCCCGTACCGCCGGGCACCACGTCGCGTGCTGGGAGGCATGATGCGGATCAGCGAACTCACCGTACGGTTCGGCGCGTTCACCGCCGTGGACGGCGTGAGCCTCGATGTCGCGCCGGGCACGGTCACCGGTCTTGTGGGCGAGTCCGGCTCGGGCAAGTCGACGCTGGCGCGCGCCGTCGCCGGGCTCACCCCGTACCGCGGGACCGTGACGGGGGTCGAGCGCGGCCGCGTCCAGATGGTGTTCCAGGACCCGTACTCCTCCCTCAACCCCCGTATGCGGATCGGCGACGCCATCGCCGAGGGCTCCCGGGTGGACCGGGGCCGGCGCGACGCGGAGGTGGCCCGGCTGCTGGAACTCGTCTCGCTGCCCGCCGCGCACGCCCGCCGTTACCCCCGCGAACTCTCCGGCGGCCAGCGTCAGCGCGTCGCCATCGCCCGCGCACTCGCCGCCGAACCGGACGTCCTGATCGCCGACGAGATCACCTCCGCGCTCGACGTCTCGGTGCAGGGCGCCGTCCTCAACCTGATCCGCGAGCTGCGCGCCGAGCTGGGTCTGACGATGCTGTTCATCTCGCACAACCTCGCCGTCGTGCGGTACGTCTGCGACGAGGTCGCCGTCATGCGCCACGGCCACCTCGTGGAGACGGGCCCCGTCGAGGACGTCATCGGCGCGCCGAGCCACCCGTACACCCGCACCCTGCTCGAAGCGGTCCCCTCCCTGACCCGGGCCTGACCCCAACGTGCCTGCTCCACCGATGTGTTGATGACCCCGCGCCCGCACCCGCGCCCGCACGAAAGGACGTATCCGTGACCCTGGACCTGCACACCCGTGCCGTCGTCGCCGATGCCCACAACGACCTCCTCATGGCCGTCGCCGCCCGGCCGCACCGGCGCTGGGCCGGTTTCTCCCGCGAGCGCTGGCTGCCCCAGCTGCGCGCCGGCGGCATCGACATCCAGGTGCTGCCCGTCTTCATCGACGACCAGTACCGGCCCGAGGGCGCCCTCCGGCAGACCCTGCGCATGATCGAGTGCGCCCATGTCCTGGCCGAGGGCAATGCCGACCAGGTCGCCCTGTGCCGGGACGGCGACGAGATCGACGCGGCGCTCGCGCAGGGCAGGATCGCTCTCGTCCTCGCCCTGGAGAGCGCCCCCGGCGTGGACGCGAGTGTCGAGCTGTTCTCGACGCTGTTCCGGCTGGGCGTACGGGTCGCCTCGATCGCCCACTGGGGCCGCACCCCGCTCGCCGACGGCAGCCGCGAGGACGCCACCGGCTCCCGCCTGACCGTCCCCGGCGTGGCGGCGCTCGCGGAGATGGAACGCCTCGGCATGCTCTTCGACCTCTCCCACCTGGGGGCGAGCGGCGTCGATCACGTCCTGGAGCTCGCCACGCGGCCGCTGCTCGCCACGCACTCCTGCGCCCGCGCGCTGCGCGACCACCACCGCAACCTGCCCGACGAGCATCTGCGGGGCATTGCCGCGACCGGCGGGGTGGTCTGTGTCAACTTCGTACCGGACTTCCTCACCGATGCCCAGGACAAGGTGGACGTGGAGCGGATCGCCGACCACATCGAGCACATCGCGTCGGTCACCGGCATCGACCACGTCGGGCTCGGCTCCGACTTCGTCCAGGAGATCATGGACGACCTCACCCCGCCGTGCTGCGAGAACCTCGACGACGAGGACCCCCTCTTCTCCTTCCCCGGCCTGGAGGGCCCGGCGGGCATGCCGCTGGTCACCGGCGCTCTGGTGGGGCGCGGGTTCGGCGAGGACGATGTCCTCAAGGTGCTTGGCGGCAACCTGCGGCGCGTGATGGACCGCCACATGGGCCGTCCCGGCGCCGGGACGGCCGCCGGACGTCCCGGCGGGCCCGGCACGGGGACGACCGCCGGCCGTCCCGGCGGCCGCGCCTGAGCCGTACCCGGACAGCGACCCGCTGCCCCGGACCCTTCGCTCCTCTTCATTCCCCTTCGTTCCTCTTCATTCCCCTTCGTTCCGCTTCGTTCCGCGCTACGAATTCGCTCCCGATGTTGTGCCGCGCGCACCAACTCCGCCTGCGGCGGCCTGCTTAGCGTGGCGGCCATCCCACCTCTGGAGGATCCCCCCGTGCAGGCCGACCCCGCATCCCGTCCGGCGCCGCTGTCCCTCGACGCCCTGCTCGCCGACCTCGAAACCCTCGTGACGTGCGAGTCCTACTCCGCCGACCTCGCGGCCGTGGCCCGCAGCGCCCAGGTCGTGGCCGACCTCGGCGGCCGGCTGCTCGGCGCCCGGCCGGAAACCCTGGTGCGTGACGGCGTGACCCATTTGCGGTGGAGCTTCGGCACTCCGCGCGTCCTGCTCCTCGGCCACCACGACACGGTGTGGCCGATGGGCACTCTCACCACGCACCCCTTTTCGGTGGACCAGGGCGTGGTCCGCGGGCCCGGCGTCTTCGACATGAAGGCGGGTCTGGTCCAGATGTTCCACGCGCTGACCCTGCTGCCGTCCCTCGACGGCGTCTGTGTCCTGGTCACCGGTGACGAGGAGGTCGGCTCGGACACCTCGCGCGAGCTCATCGAGGAGTCCGCGCGCGCCTGCCGCGCCGCGCTCGTCCTGGAGGCGTCGGCCACGGGGGGCGCCCTCAAGACCGTCCGCAAGGGTGTCTCGCACTACGAGCTCACCGTCCACGGGCGCGCCGCACACTCCGGTCTCGAACCCGAGAAGGGCATCAACGCGGCCACCGAACTCGCCCACCAGCTCCTCGCGTTGGGGGAGATGAGCGACACCGTCACCGCCCGCACGGGCCCGGGCACCACCATCACCCCGACCGTCATGTCGGCGGGCACCACCACCAACACCGTGCCGGCCCGCGCGGAACTGAGCATCGACGTACGCGTCCCCACTCCGGCGGCGCAGCGGACGGTCGACGAGCTGATGCGCGCCCTCACGCCCCGCCACCCGGGCGCCCGCATCGAGGTGGCCGGCGGGCCCAACCGCCCGCCCCTGGACGCCGAGAGCTCCCACGACCTGTTCGCGCTCGCCTGCGAGGTGGCCGGCCGCACGGGGCTCGGCGCCCTCCGGGAGGCGGCGGTCGGCGGCGCGTCCGACGGCAACTACACCGCCGGCGCGGGGTGCCCCACCCTCGACGGGCTCGGCGCGGTCGGCGACGGCGCCCACGCCGACCACGAGCACGTGGTGACCGCCGCCATGGTGCCCCGCACCCAGCTCCTCGCCGACCTGGTCGGAGCGCTCCTGTGAACGCTCCTGTGAACACGCCCGAGGTACGCGAACTGCACAGCACGGCGGAGTTCGACGCCGTCGACCGGCTGTACGCCGGCATCTGGGGCACGCCACCGGACCAGGGGCCGATGTCCGCGGAGGTCATGCGCGCGCTGTCCCATGCCGGGAACTATGTGGCGGGCGCCTACGACGACGGCCGGCTCGTGGGGGCGTCCGTCGCGTTCTTCGGCGAGCCCCTCGGCACCACCCTGCACTCCCACATCACGGGCGCCCTGCCCGGCCGGGGCGCGGGCCTCGCCCTCAAGCTGCACCAGCGGCAGTGGGCCCTGTTCCGCGGCCTGAAGCGGATCACGTGGACCTACGACCCCCTGATCCGCCGCAACGCCCACTTCAACCTCACCAAACTCGGCGCCCGCCCCGAGGAATACCTGCGCTCCTTCTACGGTGCGATGGACGACGCCATCAACGGCGGCGACGAGTCCGACCGGGTCCTCGCCGCCTGGGACCTCACCGCGCCGCCACCCGCCCCCGGCGGCGCCGGCATCCCCCGGCCCGCCGGCGCCGCCCACGCCCTCCGCGACCGCGCGGGGCGCCCCGAACCGGCAGCCTGCGACGCCGAGTTCGTGCTCATCGACCTGCCCGACGACGTCGAGGCGCTGCGCCGCACCGACCCCGCAGCCGCGCAGGCCTGGCGGCATGCCGTGCGCGCCACCCTCGGCGACCTGCTCGCCGAGGGCGCCCACGTCCTCGGCCTCCACGACCGGCGCAGCTATGTGCTCCGCCGCCGCCCCCGCACGGCGCCCGCGCCCACCCCCGCGACGACCACCCACGCCCCCACCAGGAGCACCCCGTGACCACAGTGAAGATCTCCGGCGTCGAACTGCGCCGGATCGCGATGCCGCTCGTCGCGCCGTTCCGTACCTCCTTCGGCGTCGAGACGAGCCGCGACGTCCTGCTCGTGCGCGTCGTCACCGAGGACGGCGAGGGCTGGGCCGAGTGCGCCGCGATGTCCGAGCCCCGTTACTGCTCGGAGTACGTCGACGGCGCCCAGGACGTGCTGCGCACGTTCCTCGTCCCGGCGCTGCCCAAGAACGGCGTGGACGCCGCCGCCGTGGGCCGCGCGCTGGAACCCTTCACCGGGCACCACATGGCGAAGTCGGCCCTGGAGAGCGCCGTCCTCGACGCCCAACTCCGCGCCACCGGCGACTCGTTCGGCTCCTATCTGGGCGCCGCCCGCGACCGGGTGCCGTGCGGTGTGTCGGTGGGCATCATGGACTCGATCCCCGAACTCCTCGACGCAGTCGAGGGCTATGTCGCCGAGGGCTACGTACGGATCAAGCTGAAGATCGAGCCCGGCTGGGACGTCGAGCCCGTCCGCGCGGTGCGGGAGCGCTTCGGGGACGACCTGCTGCTCCAGGTCGACGCCAACGCCGCCTACACCCTGGTGGACGCCCAACACCTGGCGAAGCTGGACGACTTCGGTCTGCTTCTCGTCGAACAGCCGTTGGCCAACGACGACTTCGTGCAGCACGCCCAGCTCGCGCGGCTGCTGCGTACGCCGATCTGCCTGGACGAGTCCATCGAGTCGGCCGCGCACGCGGCGGCCGCCATCTCGCTGGGCTCCTGCTCCGTCATCAACATCAAGCCGGCCCGCGTCGGCGGCTATCTGGAGGCCCGCCGCATCCACGACCTCGCCCGCGCCCACGGCATCCCCGTCTGGTGCGGCGGCATGCTGGAGACCGGCATCGGACGCGCCGCCAACGTCGCGCTCGCCGCGCTGCCCGGGTTCACGCTGCCCGGCGACACCTCGGGCTCCCGCCGCTACTTCGCCACCGACATCACCGAGCCGTTCGTCCTGGCCGACGGCCACCTGACCGTGCCGACCGGCCCGGGCCTGGGCGTCGAGCCGCTCCCCGACGTCCTCAAGGAGGTGACCACGTCGACGGAGTGGCTCGCCCTGTGACCCTTGCGGCTGTAGGACACCGGGCGGCTGCGAGCCCCGTCGCCGCATGAGGGTGGCACCTGCGACGCGTCGCCGAACGGGCTCGTGCGGTACCGCTAGCGTGGACCCTGTTGCAGGCCAAAGCCTGACAAACCGGAACCATCTACGTGAGGCGTTTTTTCATGAGCCTGAGCATCCGCAACCAGATCGCCGGCACCGTCACCTCCGTCACCGCGGGCGAGGTCATGGCGACCGTCAAGGTGCGCCTGGGCGGCGGCCAGGAGATCACCGCGGCGATCACCCTTGAGGCCGTCAAGGAGCTGGGTCTCGCCGAGGGCTCCGCGGTCAAGACCCTCATCAAGTCGACCGAGGTCTCCCTGGCCACCGGGCCGGTCGAGGGCCTGTCCATCCGCAACCAGATCCCCGGCACCGTCGCCGACGTCGCCACCGGCGGCGCGATGGCTTCGGTGAAGGTCGACGTCGAGGGCGGGGAGCTGACGGCCGCGATCACCAAGGACGCGGTGGCCGACCTGTCCCTGACGGCCGGCACGTCCGTCGTCGCCCTGATCAAGTCCACGGAGATCTCCCTCGCGATCTGACGCCCCCCGGCGCCGCAGGGCGCCCGTCCTCAATCGCCGGACGGGCCGGCTATGCGCATGCCGGGCGGCGCCGAGTAGCCAGGGGCGCGGGGAACTGCGCGACCAGCCACGCACGATCCGCAGCCGAAGACCGGGGCCCCTGGGGCTCCGCCCCAGACCCCGGTCCGCGCCCGAAAGGCGCTCGTCCTCAATCGCCGGACGGGCTGAGGATGCCGAGCCGTGCCACCCTGCCAAGACCCACCCACCTAGGGGCGCGGGGAACTGCGCGAGACGCGGGCACGATCCGTGGACGAAGACCGGGTTGGCTCAGGATGCCCACGCCGGGCACCCTGCCAAGGGCCGGGTGAAACCGGGCTGAAACCCGGTTGAATCCGCTTGGCCGCACGCTTCGCGGCATGACGACAACGACCTCGGAACTCGCGATCTCAGCCACCGGGCTGCGCAAGGCCTACGGCGACAAGACCGTCCTCGACGGCATCGACCTGCACGTGCCGGCCGGCACCGTCTTCTCCCTCCTCGGACCCAACGGCGCCGGCAAGACCACCGCCGTGCAGATCCTCTCCACCCTGATCCACGCCGACGCCGGCGAGCTCAGGGTCGCCGGGCACGACCTGGCCACCGACGCCCAGGCGGTCCGCGCCGCGATCGGGGTCACCGGGCAGTTCTCGGCGGTCGACAACCTGATCACCGGCGAGGAGAACATGCTCCTCATGGCGGACCTGCACCACCTGCCCCGGCGCGAGGGCCGCCGCATCGCCACCGAGCTCCTCGAACGCTTCGATCTCACCGAGGCGGCCAAGAAGCCCGCCTCCACCTACTCCGGCGGCATGCGCCGGCGCCTCGACATCGCGATGACGCTCGTCGGCAGCCCCCGGATCATCTTCCTCGACGAGCCCACCACCGGCCTCGACCCGCGCAGCCGGCACACCATGTGGAACATCATCCGCGGCCTCGTCGCGGGCGGCGTGACCGTCTTCCTCACCACGCAGTACCTCGACGAGGCCGATGAACTCGCCGACCGCATCGCGGTGTTGAACGACGGCAGGCTCGTCGCGCAGGGCACCGCGAGCGAGCTGAAGCGGCTCGTGCCCGGCGGCCACGTCCGGCTCCGCTTCACCGACCCGGAGGCGTACGAGAACGCGGCGACCGGGCTGCGCGAGGCGACCCGCGACGACGAGTCGCTCTCCCTGCAGATTCCCAGCGGCGGCAGCCAGCGCGAGCTGCGCGCCATCCTCGACTGGCTGGACGCCGCCGGCATCGAGGCCGACGAGCTGACCGTGCACACCCCCGACCTCGACGACGTCTTCTTCGCCCTCACCGCCCACCCCCTCACCGACGCCGCCACCACCGCCCCGGCCGTCGCCGGCACCCAGAAGGAGACCGTCCGATGAGTTCCCTCTCCCTCGCCCTGCGTGACTCCTCGACCATGCTGCGCCGCAACCTGCTGCACGCCCGGCGCTACCCCTCGCTCACCCTGAACCTGCTGCTCACGCCGATCATGCTGCTGCTGCTCTTCGTCTACATCTTCGGCAACGCGATGAGCATGGGCATCGGGACGGGCGGCCCCGACCGGGCCAAGTACATCGCCTACATCGTGCCGGGCGTGCTGCTCATGACCATCGGCTCCACCGTGGTCGGCACCGCGATCTCCGTCTCCAACGACATGACCGAGGGCATCGTCGCCCGCTTCCGCACCATGGCGATCCACCGCGGCTCGGTGATCATCGGCCATGTCATCGGCAGCGTCCTCCAGTCGATCCTGAGCGTGGTCCTCGTCGGCGCGGTCGGCGTGGCCATCGGCTTCCGCTCCACCGACGCCACCGTCGTCGAATGGTTCGCGGCGTTCGGACTGCTCGTGCTCTTCGCCCTCTCGCTCACCTGGATCGCCGTCGGCATGGGTCTGATCAGCCCGAACGCGGAGGCCGCCAGCAACAACGCGATGCCGCTGATCCTGCTGCCGCTGCTGTCCAGCGCGTTCGTGCCGCTGCACTCCATGCCGGGCTGGTTCCAGCCGATCGCCCAGTACCAGCCGTTCACCCCGGCCATCGAGACCCTGCGCGGGCTGCTGCTCGGCACGGAGATCGGCGCCAACGGCTGGCTCGCCATCGGCTGGGCCGCCGGCCTCACCGTCCTCGGCTACTTCTGGTCGAAGGCCAAGTTCAACCGCGACCCGCAGCGCTGATGCCGCTCAGCACCAGCGCCGCGGCCCCCTCCAACTCGTTCCGCCCCAGGGCGGCGTACTCCGACACCGCGTCGGCGTACGCCGCCCCGTCGGCGTCCTCGGCGGACTGCCGGGCCCGCGCCGCGGACATCGTCGGGAAGTCCCGGTGCACCCGCATCCGCTCCGCGAGCGCGAGCAGCCGTACGCCCGAACGCTCACCCCCGGCCAGCTCGGCGAGGCCGAGGCCGAGCAGCATCGTGCCGGACACCGGAAGCTCGGCGGGGCTGCCCTCCTCCGGTGCGCGGGACAGCAACTCCTGTGCTCTGGCGCGCAGTTCGGCAGCAACGTCCGCCACCAGCTCAAGGCGTCCATGCCGGGCGTGCGCGGCGACGGCCGTCGACAGGATCTGCATCGACCACGTCCCCACGAACGGGTCGTCCGGGTAGAGCACGTCGGCCTCACGCAGCTGCGCCACCGCCTTGCGCCACAGCCCGAGCCCGACCTCGGTCAGGCCCCGCAGCAGCGCGATCTCCGCACGCGAGCCGAGCTCGGCGCTGAACACCTGGGCCGGCTCCGGCGGCTGTTCGAGCGCGGCCAGCTCCAGCCAGTGCTCCGCCTCGTCGATCTCGCCGCGCTGCAGACAGGCCAGAACCAGGGCCCAGCGCACCCCGGCCGCGTCGTACCAGCCGGCCGCGTCCGCCCAGTCCCCGGTCCGCTCCAGGACGGCCAGCGCCGCCATCAGATGCCGGTACGCCTCCTCGCCCCGCTCGGTCTGCAGGCACAGCTCGCCGATGCGGCCGTGGCCGAGCATCTCGGTGGCCGGATTGCCCAGGCCGGTCAGGGCGGTGAGGCCCCGGCGGGCCGATGCGAGGGCGCGGTCCACGTCACGCTCGTACTCCCACACATAGCTGGCGAAGCACTCGGCGACGCCCGCGAGCAGCGGCTTGTCCGATGCGCAGAGCTCCAGGAGCCGCTCGTAGTGCGGCGGGTGCACCTCGGGCAGGGCGCGCAGGACCGCGTCAAGGGCCCGCACCAAGGTGTCCGGTTCGGCGGCCGGCAGCCGGCGCAGGGTCACCAACTGCCGTACCGCGTGCGGTCCGTAGCCCATGAACAGGCTGAGGGTGCACACCACGGCGGCGCTGCGGGCGGGCTCGATGTCGTCGGGGCCCGGCCGGAAGCGCGAGAGCGGTCCGGCGGTGTCGGCGGCGAGCCCGGTCAGCCG
Organism: Streptomyces sp. NPDC048361; assembly: GCF_040651795.1. Lineage (NCBI taxonomy): Bacteria > Bacillati > Actinomycetota > Actinomycetes > Kitasatosporales > Streptomycetaceae > Streptomyces > Streptomyces sp. NPDC048361. Next base: position 11,041 of record NZ_JBEZKW010000033.1, on the reverse strand, counting down.
GCTGTAGTTGGAGTCGGTGGCCCACAGCGAGGCGAGGGCCGCGGTGAGGCCGGCCAGGGTGGGGCCGTCGTCGCGGGTGACGGCGTGGCGCAGCGCGAGGAAGAGGTTGTCCTGCTCGGCGCGGGTCAGTTCCCAGGACCGCAGCGATTCGGGGCTGAACAGGGCGTCGTGGTGGGCCCGGCCGAAGTCCCGCGCCCAGGCGAGGAACCGGTCGACGACGGCCTCCTCCTGCCCGGCCTCGGCGCGGCGGCCCGCGCTGAACTCCCGGACCGTCTCCAGCATGTGGAACCGCACCCCGGACGGGGTGTCGGCCGCCTTGATCAGCGACTGGTCGGCGAGCTGTTCGAGCAGGAACAGCGCGTCGTCGCCGAGGACGTGCTCGGCCGCCTCCTCGCGGAAGCCGCCGGGGAACACCGACAGGACGTGCAGCGCCGCCCGCGCCTCGGGTTCGAGGAGGTTCCAGCTCCACTCGACGACGGCGCGCAGGGTGCGGTGGCGCTCCGGCACGTCGCGGCCCCCGCCGCGCAGCAACGCGAACCGGTCGCCCAGGCGCCGCGCGATCTCGGGCACCGACAGCACCCGTACGCGGGCCGCGGCCAGCTCCACGGCGAGCGGCAGCCCGTCGAGCTGACGGCACAGCTCGTGGACGGCCCGCTCTTCGAGCTCCGCGTCCGGGCGCGCGGCCCGGGCCCGCTGGCGGAACAGTTCGACGCTCGAGGCGAGACCGAGCTCCGGCAGCGCGTACACCGACTCGGAGGTGAGGCCGAGCGGCGCCCGGCTGGTGGCGAGGACCCGCAGCTCCTTGGTGCGCGACACCAGGGCCCGTACGAGTTCGGCGGCGCCGCGGATGACGTGCTCGCAGTTGTCCAGGACGAGCAGCGCGGGGCCCGGGCCGAGCGCGCCGGCGATGCCCGCGGTGACCCCGGCGGGCCCGGCCAGGCCGCGCGCCGGGCTCGCGCCGAGCACCGAGGCCACCTCGGCGGCCACGTCGTCGTCTGCGGTGACACCGGCCAGCGGCACGAAGTGCACCACCCGCTGCTCGGCCTCGCGGCCCACGGCGTGGGCGAGCCGGGTCTTGCCGAGCCCGCCGGGCCCGACGACGGTGGCGACCCGCACGGTGCGCAACAGCCGGGTGAGAGCGGCGACATCTGTGTCCCGGCCGAGCAGCGGGTTGGGTTCGTGCAACACACCGTGGCGCACCAGTGGGGCCTCGCCGCGCAGCAACTCCTGGTGTACGGAGGTGAGTTCGCCACCGGGGTCGGCGCCCAGCTCGTCGCGCAGGGCGCGCCGGTAGGTGTCGAAGCGGGTGAGCGCGGCGGCCGGCCCCGTAGTGGCGGCCTCGCAGCGCAGCAGCTCCGCGAGTACCTCCTCGTCGCGCGGCACCTCGCGGGCGAGGCGGACCAGCGGGCGCAGCGCGTCGGCACGCCGGCCGACCCGGGCCAGCGCGAGCGCCCGCGACCGCTCCAGGGCGGCGTGCGCCCCGGAGCGCGCCAGGCGCAGCGCGGCGACCGGGTCGTGCAGATCCTCGCCCGCGGCGCTGTCCACGACCCCGTCCCACAGGGCGAGCCCGGCCTCCGCCGCGGCGAGCGCCGCCTCGTGCTCACCGGCCGCGGCCCGCGCCTCGCTCGCCGCCGCGTGCAACAGCAGCGCGGAGCTGTCGACCTGCTCGTCGGCGAGCGCGAGGCGATAGCCGGCCGGGGTGCTGACGATGACCTCGGCGCCGAGCTGCGCCCGCACCCGCGACACCAGCACCTGGACCGCCTTGCCGGGCCGCTCCGGCAACTCCTCGGTCCACAGCCCCTCGACGAGCCGTCCGGTACTGCATCCGGCCCGCAGATCGTCGGCGAGCAGCGCGAGGAGGCCGCGCAGGCGCGGCGCGGTCACTTCCCGGCCCCGGTAGGCGACACGCGTCAGCAAGGTCAACTCGGTGGTCACCCGTGCAGCGTAGTCAGCGCAGCGCCCCGCGGACCCGGACGGTCGGAGATATCTGTCTCCGCCGTGAGAGAAATCGACGCGACGCCCCGTAAGGATTTCTTACGCGACCGGCGGAAAGGAATTGCTTACCGCGCCCTCACGAGAGACCGTGCTAAGGTCGATATCAGTTGCAGTTGTGGTTCCCAAAACTTCGGGCAACCGTGTCGGCCCCAGTGCCGACGGGTGCTCTTTTGTATGTCCCGGGCATTTATTCTCCGGGCGGGGTAATCATCGCAGTGACGCGGAGCCCGCACGGTGTGGGTTCCGGGAAATGCCCCGAAGGAGATTGACATGGCTGCCGGTACCGTGAAGTGGTTCAACGCAGAAAAGGGCTTCGGCTTCATCGAGCAGGAGGGTGGCGGCCCGGACGTGTTCGCCCACTACTCGAACATCGCCGCCCAGGGCTTCCGTGAGCTTCTGGAAGGCCAGAAGGTGAACTTCGACATCGCGCAGGGCCAGAAGGGCCCGACGGCCGAGAACATCGTTCCCGCCTGACGCGACGCGCACTTGCGAGCCGGGGCCCGCACCTTGGGGTGCGAGCCCCGGCTCGTCGCATTTCCGGCCCTGCGGGAGCGGGCGATGGCCGCGCAATCCGGGCGCCGCGCCGCGCCGCGAGCAGCGGTTCACGCTCCGCGGAACGCGAAGGCAGGCGTGCAGGGAAGGCAGGCGCGCAGGGGAAGGCAGGCGTGCAGGGGCCGGACCGTACTCGCCCCAGCAGCATCCACGCCGCCCCTCACGCATTGCATTACCCATATCCTTATGGCCAATGAGGTACGCCGCACAGGCCCGCCCGCATTCCCCAGACTTTCCCCGCACCCCCCTTTTTCCCCGGGAATTCCATTCCTTCTGCTCTCTGTGAGGCATCATGCGCTGCGTCATCGCCCGCTTCCCGTTCGATCTCACCAAGAGTGGGGTGGTGGCCTCCATGAAGGGCATCAAGCCCGAGCCCATCGTGGGTGAGTCCGTCCTCATCGGCCGCCGCCACTACCCGGTGAAGCAGGTGGGCGAGGTCGTCACACGCCAGGACCGCCGCGACTTCAGCGCGCAGGAAGTGACCCGGGCCATGACCCGCCTCGGGTTCACCTGCCAGGCCCTGCCCGAGCCGGAGCCGGCGCGTGCGCTGACCCCGCTCGAAACGGCGTCCGCGCTGCTCGGCGTGTCCGCGCTGGCGTAACGCGCTCCCGCACCGCACCGCTGTCCGGGCCCCGCCGACACACCGGCGGGGCCCTTCGCCATGCGCCGCGCAGCCGTGCCCGTCCGATGGTGTTGAATTCCCCGGGGTCTCGGTGCGCGGTGCCGTGCGGTGTCCGGGCCTTTCGACGCGTTGCACAAAGAGGTGACATGACAGCGGATAGCCCCCTGCCCGGCCGGCTGGACGACGACGACTACCCCGCCTACACGATGGGTCGGGCCGCCGAACTCATCGGCGCGAGCCCGGCGTTCCTGCGGGCGCTCGGCGATGCGCGGCTCATCACGCCGCTGCGGTCGGAGGGGGGACATCGGCGGTACTCCCGCTACCAGTTGCGGATCGCCGCGCGGGCCCGGGAGCTCGTCGACCAGGGCACGCCGGTCGAGGCGGCCTGCCGCATCGTGATCCTTGAGGATCAGCTGGAGGAGGCGCAGCGGCTCAACGCGGAGTACCGCGCAGCGTCAAACCCGGACCCCGCGCCCTGACCCCGCGTCTCGGGCAGCTCCCCGCGCCCCTCAGGTGCTCGGTGCCGGCCCGTATGGGCAACCTCGGCCCGTCAGACACCCCCTAGGGGGTTGCTGGGGTGGGGGACGCCGCCTCGCTTCTGGCCCACAGCGAGCGGACATGCCCAAGGTGACGCGTCATGCACTTCTCGGCGGCCCTGGCCTCCCCCGCGAGCATGAGGTCGAGCAGCTCGATGTGCTCCTCGGCAGAGGGGATCAGCTCGTCGCGCTGGTCGAGCGCGGTCAGACCGTACAGACGTGAGCGCTTGCGCAGGTCACCCACCGTCTCCACCAGACGCTCGTTCCCGGACAGGGCGAGCAGCGACAGATGGAACCGGCGGTCGGCCTCCAGATACCCGATGAGGTCGTGGTCGCGGGCGGCGCGCACGATCTCCTCGGCGACCGGCCGCAGTGCCTCCAGGTCGGCGCGGTTCGCGCTGCGGGTGATCCGGCCGATCATGGGGACCTCGATCAGCGCCCGGATCTCGGTGTACTGATCGAGGTCGCGCTCGTTGACCTCGGTGACCCGGAACCCCTTGTTGCGTACGGGCTCCACCAGCCCCTCCCGCGCGAGGTCGAGCATGGCCTCGCGTACGGGGGTCGCGGAGATGCCGAAGTCTTCGGCGAGGCCGGGTGCCGAGTAGACCTGGCCGGGGCGCAGTTCGCCGGAGATCAGCGCCGCGCGCAGGGCGTGGGCCACCTGGTCGCGCAGTCGCTCGGTGGTGGTGATGACCTTGCTCTGCTTCAGGTGCCCCATGCTGTTCCTCCGTACCGAGCGGAGCACCAGAGTACAATGTCACGTTGCTTTTCAGGCGGCCGCGCTGTGTACGGTTGCGGCTCACGGACGCGTACGGTTACGCGCCCGTACCGGAGCCGTCACCCCCCGCCTCCCCTCCCCCCGCCGGCCCTTCCGGACCGTCCGGCGTGGCCGGAGCAGCCAAGGAGGCCAGCACCCCGAGCGGGACGGGAACCGCCAACGGGCGTCGTTGCGCGGGCGGTTCGGCGCCGCCGGCAAGGCAGGACACCGCCGTGCCGCACGTCCGCCCCTGGCACCACCCCATGCCGGCCCGGGTGAACAGCTTCACCGTGCGGGCGTCGCGGGCGCCGTACTCCTCGACGGCCTCTCGGATCCCGCCCGCGCTCACCTCCTCGCAGCGGCACACCTCGGTGTCGTCGCGGAGCCAGTCCAGCCAGCCGCGTCCGGGCGCGTGCGCGGCCGCCATCGTCTCGGCGAAGGCGCGCAGACGGGCCCGGCGATTCCTCAACTGCCGTACACGCGTGCCGGGTCCGGGATAGCGCCCGAGTCGGGCCGCTATCGCCATGGCCGCCAACTCGCCTTCCGCGCGCGCCAGTTGCGCACCCCCGACACCGCCGGGCTCACCCGCCGCCCACAGCCCCCGTACCGACGTCTCCTGGCGCCGGTCGAGGGCGAGCGCGAGGGCGCCGTCGGGGGTGGGCCGGGTGGCGCAGCCGAGGGTGGTGGCCAGATCGATCGCCGGGACCAGGCCGTGCCCGACGGCCAGCGCGTCACAGGCGATCTCGCGTTCCGTGCCCGGTACCGGACGCCAGCGCGGGTCGAGCCGGGTGACGGTGACCGCCTCGACGCGCGTGGCGCCGTGCACCGCGGTCACCGCGCTGCGGGTGCGCAGCGCCACCCGGTGGCGTAGCAGTGCCGCGCCGTGCACCGCGGCCTCGGCGAGCTTGTGCGGGTTGGCGGCGAGCGCGCCGGGTCTGCGGGCATAGCCGAGGTAGCCGGCCGCCTCGATCACCGCGGGGACGGCGGCGCCGGCGGTGACGAGCGAGGAGGCGACGGCCAGCAGCAGCGGCCCGCTTCCCGCGACGACGATCCGCTTGCCGGGCAGCACGAGCCCCGCCTTGAGCATGGCCTGCGCGCCGCCGGCCCCGAGCACACCGGGCAACGTCCACCCAGGGAAGGGCAGTTGGCGTTCGCACGCGCCGGTCGCGAGCAGCACGGCGCGCGCCCGCACCCGTACGGGCCGCTCACCGTCGCCGTCGGCACCGGTGACGGCGTGCACGGTCCACTCGGTGTCGCCGTGGCGCTCGATCGCCCAGACGTGATGGCGCGCGAGGTGCGCGACCCCGCTCCCGTTCGCCGTCAGCCGCTCGCGCAGCTCGACGAAGGCGTCCCAGTCGTGGTGCAGCGCCTCGGGGCGCCGGGCCCCGAGGCCGACGGCGGGCTGCCGGTAGAACTGGCCCCCGATTTGCTCGGAGAGGTCCAACAGGGCTACGCGCAGGCCAAGTTCTGCTCCGGTTGCGGCTCCCGCCAGGCCGGCGGGTCCGCCTCCGACCACCACGAGGTCGTACGCCCCCGGATCGGCGGAACCCGTATCGGCGGAACCCGTATCGAGGGAATCCGTATCGAGGGAATCCGTATCGGCGGATCCCGGCTCCGCGGAGCCCCTGTCCCCCTCAGACACCACGTCCCGCACGCCCCTCCCCCTCCTGCGTGGTGATCGCGTCGCCGGGCGCCGCGGGCACCAGGCAGGCCCGCCGATTGGGCACGCCATTCACCGTCGCGAGGCAGTCGTAGCACTGGCCGATCCCGCAGAACGCCCCCCGGGGCCGGCCCCCGACGCGCGTGGTGCGCCAGGCCAGGATGCCCGCGCTCCACAGCGCGGCCGCGACGGACTGGCCGGGCAGCACGGACACCGCGCGCCCGTCGACCGTGATCTCGAACTCCGGCCCGGGGCGCGCCCCGGCCAGCTCCCTCGGGCTTCGGCGCACCGCGGGTCTCCTCTCATCGCGTCTCATCGAACCGCCCCGGGTCGAAGGCGCCCGCGTACGACGGGAGTTGGGCGCCGAACAGGCTCTCCGCGACGAGCCATCCCGTCGCGGGGGCGAGCCCGATCCCGGCCCCCTCGTGCCCGCACGCGTGCGACAGGCCCGGCACGTGCGGATCGGGCCCGATCGCCGGGAGGTGGTCCGGCAGATAGGGCCGGAAGCCCGCGTACGTACGCAGCACCCGTACCCCGGCCAGGACCGGGAAGAGCGCGCTCGCACCGGCCGCGAGGCGGCTCACCGCGTCGACGGACAGGGTGCGGTCGAAGCCGACCCGCTCGCGGCTCGCCCCGATGAGGACGGGGCCGGCCGGGGTGCCCTCGACCACGGGGGAGGTCTGGAGCGCGGCGGAGTCGCTGGCCACGTCGGCGACGTAGTCCGCCGCGTACACCTTGTGCCGTACCAGGCGCGGCAGCGGCTCGGTCACGAGGACGAAGCCACGGCGTGGCAGCACGGGGAGCAACGTGCCTGCCAGGCGGGCCAGTTGACCGCCCCAGGTGCCGGCCGCGTTCACCACGTTCGGTGCGTACAGCACCTCGCGGGAGGTCCGCACCCCGGTCACCGCGCCGCCGGGGCCGGTGAGCAGCGCGGTGACCTCCTGGCCGAGCCGGACCTCGGCGCCGGAGGCGCGCAGCAGATGGGCGGCGGCGAGGGCGGGCATGACCTGGGCATCCTGTGGATAGTGGAAGCCCCCTGCGAGGCCCGGCGCCAGATGCGGCTCCAGGTCGTGCAGCCGGTCGCCCGCGACCTCGTGCGTGGTGACGCCCGCCTTGGTCTGGCCCGCCGCGAACTCCCGCAGCGCGGTCATCCCCGTCTCGTCACGGGCGACGACGAGACCGCCTTTGGGTTCGTACTCGATCCGCGACGGGAGCAGCTCGGCAAGCTCCTGCCACAACTGGGTGGAGAGCAGGGCGAGTTCGAGCTCGGGGCCGGGCTCCTTGTCGGAGACCAGGAGGTTTCCCTCCCCCGACCCCGTGGTTCCGCCGGCCACCGGGCCCCGGTCGAGCACGGTGACCCGCAGACCGGCACGGGTCGCGTAGTAGGCGCAGGCGGCCCCCACGACCCCTGCGCCCACCACGATGACGTCCGTGGTGTTTCTCATGGATCTCATGGGCACGTCAGTAATATTTCACATGGCACTAGCCCTGCCAAGGGGTGTGCCCGACCGGAGTGCGGGCACCTGCCCGACGGGGTGCGCACGTGCCCGACCGGACGTGTTCAGAGGACCGTGCTGCCGAGCGGGCGCCCCGCCCTCGCCCCCGGCAGCACGTAGAAGAGCGCCGAACCGTACTGCTCCGCATAGGGATTGAGCGCGTCCCCGGCGGCGAGCCGCTGCCGCACCCGTACGAAGAGCGCCGGATCCTTCATGTACGCCAGGAGGAACAGCCCTCGGTCGGCGGCGCTGTTCTCGTAGGAGTAGGCGCGCCGCATCATCCGCGCACCTCCGTCGAGCCGCGGGTCGGCGAGGCGAACGTGGGCGTCGGCAGGCAGGACGTAACCACCGTCCGCCGTACGGGCGTTCACGTCGGCGGGGTCGTGTTCGCGGCCCCCGCCGAGCGGTTCGCCACCCCGCTTGCGCCGCCCGATGATCTGTTCCTGCCGGGCGACGGGCAGCCGTCCGAACTCCTCCACGCGCAGCCGCACCCGCCGCACGACCAGAAACGTACCGTCGGCGTAGGGCCCCCGGTCCGAGAGCCAGACCCAGCGGTCGCTCTCCGCCGCCGTGGGGTTCGCGGTGCCGTGCCTGAACCCGAGGAGGTCGCGCGGGATCTCCCCGTCCCGCAGCGGCGCCAACAGCCCCGACCCGGGCCCCGACCCGGACCCGGACCCGGCACCGGATCCCGCCCCGCCACCGGCACCGGCACCACCACCGGCCCGCGCCGGCGGCAGGAACGCGCTCTGGCGCCACCGCGGTCGCAGCACACCGGCCCCGGCGGCCGCGAGCAGCCCGGCCAGCCGCTCACAGCTCTGGGGATCGCGCGCGCAGATCTGTACGCCGATCTCGCCGCCCCCGAGCCCCGCGTCGAGGTGCTCCCCCGCGGGCGCGGGCAGCTCCCGCAGCGCCTCGGGCGCCCCGGTGCCGATGCGCCGCGGGAGCGCGGGCCCGATGCCCACCGTGGCGGTGGGTCCCGGAGCCGTCCCGGCGAGCAGCTCGCTCCACCGCGCGAGCAGCCTGCGTACCGCGTCCCGGCCCGGCGCACCCCGGGTGCCCGGGGTGAGGTCGTAGGAGACGAAGAGCAGGTGCCGCTGCGGGGGATCGACCACCCCGGCCTGTCGCACCGGGCCGGGCGGGGGGCCTTCGACGGGCCGCTCCCCGCGCGGGAGGCGGGGCACGGCGGCATCGCACCCGCTCAGCGCGAACGCCACGGGGAGGCCGGCGAGGAGCGCACGGCGCCGGAACCCGGAGCGGGAGCCGAAGTCGGAGCCGGAGCGGGAGCCGGAGCCGGAGCAGAAGTCGGCGTCGGGGTCGGGGTCACTCAAGTGGTCGTACAAAACGGTACATTTCATGAGAGAAGTGCTCGGCACGATACACCCGGGGGACCGCCGCGCCGGTCCGCTGCGCACCGCCCGATCCGGTGGCGTCCCGTGTGCCCCGTCCGGCGGGCACGGATATGGGCTTCGTCACCTGTCACGTGTTACCTCCCCCATGGCTGGCAGCATGCAGCGTCTGACGGAAGGCGGCCGATATCTGTTATCCGTTTTCTGTTATCCGACCACTTGTCGAAGGTCTCCACTGTGTCGGGTCGGTTGGGTTCGGTGCTCCGGGAGAGTGGACGAGGCGTGATCAGTGAACAGGAAGCCGCGGTGGTCGTCGCGGCCCGAAGCGGGGACCAGCGGGCGCGGGACGAGCTCGTCGCCGGGTATCTGCCGCTCGTCTACAACATCGTCGGCCGGGCACTGAACGGGCACGCCGACGTCGACGACGTCGTGCAGGAGAGCCTGCTGCGGATGCTCGACGGGCTCGGCTCGCTGCGCGACCCCGCGGCGTTCCGCTCGTGGCTGGTCGCCGTGACCATGAACGAGGTGCGCCGCTACTGGCAGGGCCACCGCCGCGCCCCCGTCGACGGCGGGCTCCAGGACGCCTACGACGTCGCCGACCCCGGCGCGGACTTCGTCGACCTCACCATCGTGCGGCTCGGTCTGTCCGGGCAGCGCAAGGAGGTCACCGAGGCCACCCGCTGGCTGGAGACCGACGACCGGGCCCTGCTGTCGCTGTGGTGGCTGGAGGCGGCCGGTGTCCTCACCCGCGGCGAGGTCGCCTCCGCGCTCGACCTGTCGGCCGAGCACGCGGCCGTGCGCGTCCAGCGCATGAAGGGCCAGCTGGAGACCGCCCGGGTCGTGGTGCGCGCGCTCGCCGGGACCCGGCGCTGCGGCGAGCTGTCCGGGCTCACGCTCGCCTGGGACGGTGTGCCGTCCGCCCTGTGGCGCAAGCGCATAGCCCGGCACGCCCGCACCTGCGGAGCCTGCGCCGGGCACTGGAGCGGGCTCATACCCGCGGAGGGCCTGCTCGTCGGGCTCGCCCTCGTCCCGGTCGCCGCGACCACCGCCGGTCTGCTCGCCGCGCTCCACGGGCAGCGCCCCGGGCCACACCATCCCGGCCCGCAGAACCCGGATTTCCAAAGCGCCGCGCACGCGACCACGCAGCCCCTCGCCCAGGCCGGCACCGAGCCCGGCGCCCAGCCCGTCCCGGACGCGCCCAGGGCCTCCCACCGCGCGCACGCCGCGGGCCGGCGGCGGGCCCCCGCATCCCGGCGCGACCTGCGCGATCAGCGGGCACGGCGGCGGCGCAGGGCCGGTGCCGTCATCGCCGCCCTGGCGATCGTCACCGCGCTCGGCGGGGCGTACCACTTCGTGACGGACTCCGGTGACGACGCGTCCCGTTCCGTCGCGGACGCCCCCGCCACCACCACCGACGCGGCCGCCGACGGCATCGGCACCCAGCCCCTGCCGCCGACCCCTTCGGCCTCCAAGTCGCCTCAGACGCACAGCAGTTCACCGGCGCCCCGCCCGTCGAAGCATTCGGCGGCGCCCGCCAAGCCGTCGCCGCGGCCGGCCCCGCCGAAGCCCGCGCCGAGCACGAAGCGTGCGACGCCGAGCGCCGCCGACACCGGTACACCGGCCGCGGTGCAGCAGGTGCTCGATCTGGTCAACTCCGAGCGCAGCAAGGCGGGTTGTTCGGCGCTCACCAGCAATTCCAAGCTGTACGACGCCGCGCTCAAGCACTCCGAGAACATGGCGGCGCAGAACTTCTTCGACCACACCGACCCGAGTGGCGCGGGCCCCGGCGAGCGCATCACGGCCGCGGGGTACCAGTGGAGCGCGTACGGCGAGAACATCGCGCGGGGCCAGGCCGACGCGGCCGCCGTCATGGACTCCTGGATGAACAGCCCCGGCCACCGCGCAAACATCCTGAACTGCGGGTTCAAGGAGATCGGGATAGGCGTGCACTACGGGTCGGGCGGCCCGTGGTGGACGCAGGACTTCGGGACCCGCGGCTAGCGGGCGGGGGCGGCGGTATGGGAACGGGGGCGGGCCCGGGTCGAAGCGGGGGCGGGGGAGGGTCGGGGAGGGGCGG